>CAIMVB010000133.1 GCA_903844785.1 uncultured Rhodospirillales bacterium
CGCATCGGGCCGGTCCGCATCCGTAGCCACACGCGATAAGCCCAATTGGCAGCCCATGATGGGCTGCACGCCCTTCTTCGCGCAGGCTTCGGCAAATTCCAAAGCGCCGAACAAATTGCCCGTATCGGTCATGGCAATGGCGGGCATGCCATCGGCGGCGGCCAGGGCCGCGAGCTTTTCCGCCTTGATGGCACCTTCCGAAAGCGAATAGGCCGAATGCGTGTGCAAATGAACAAAAGACATGCAGCGGGTTTTCCGGAATCGCGTTGAAGCTGAGCCTAGCACAGATGAATAGCCTTGCCTGCCGCCCGCTGCCCGCTCAGGATAGGAACCGTATATTTACCGGAGCCCGCAATGTCCCTGCCCCGCCTTGCCCTGACCGCCCTGCCCTTTCTGGCGCTCGCCTTCGGTGCCAGCCCTGCCCTTGCCCATGCGGGGCATGAGCATGGCTTGGTGGCGGGCTTCATGCACCCCTTGATGGGCGCTGATCATGTGGCGGCGATGGTGGCGATTGGGCTTTGGGCGGCGTCCCTGGGCCTGAAGCGCGGCTGGCTGCCGCCGCTGGGCTTCCTTGCCGGCATGGCGGGCGGCATTGCGCTGGCGCTGACCGGCGGCATTGGCCTTGGCTTTGGCTGGGTTGAAACCGCAGTGGCGGGCAGCCTGATTGTGCTGGGCGCAATGCTGGCCATGGCGCAGCCCTTCCGCCCAAGCGTGGCGCTGCCTTTGGTGCTGGCCGCGGGCCTGGTGCATGGCTTGGCGCATGGTGGTGAGATTGGTGGTGCTGCTGGCGTTACGGCCATCGGCATGCTGGCGGGTTCTGCCCTGCTGCATGGGTTTGGCGTGGCGCTTGGTGTGGCCAGCGCGCGTTATGCCGGCGCGCTGCGCTTTGGCGGTACTGCGGTTGCGGCTTTGGGCGTGGTACTGTTCCTGGCCTAACCGCTGACGATCTTCCCGTCCCGTAGCGTCACCACCCGGTCCATCCGGCGCGCGAGGTCAGGGTTATGCGTCGCGATGAGCGCGGCGAGCCCCTGTCCACGCACTTGTTCCAGCAGTTCGGCAAAAACGCGATCGGATGTGGCAACATCCAGATTGCCGGTGGGTTCATCCGCCAGCAGCAAACGCGGCTGATTGGCGAGCGCCCGGGCAATGGCAACCCGCTGCTGCTCACCGCCGGATAGCTTGCCAGGCCGATGATCCAGCCGCGCTTGCAAGCCGAAAATGCCGAGCAAATCCTTGGCACGCTGGCTTGCCGCCGCATGGCTTTTGCCAGCAGCGAGCTGCGGCAGAATGATATTCTCGGCCGCGGTGAATTCCGGCAGCAGATGATGGAATTGATAGACAAAGCCGATGGTGGTGCGGCGGATTGTTGTGCGCGCCTCATCCGAAAGCGAATCGGCCGCCTTGCCTGCAATGAAAACCTCGCCGCCATCGGGCTTTTCCAGCAAGCCCGCCAAATGTAGCAGCGTGGATTTGCCGGTGCCGGAAGGCGCCACCAGCGCGACAATTTCGCCCGCAGCAATGGTTAGATCAGCGCCAAGCAGCACAGGCAATTCGCCCGCTTCGGTGCGGTAGCGGCGTTCAACGGCGGCGAGGCGTAGAGGCGCTTCATTCATTGCGCAGCATCTCCACCGGGTCCGTGCGCGCGGCGCGCCAGGAAGGATAAAGCGTCGCCAGGAAAGACAGGCCAAGGCCCATCGCCACCACCTGCGCCACTTCATTGTAATCCAGAATCGCGGGAAGACGCGTCAGGAAATAGACCTCTGCACTGAATAATTCCGTGCCTGAGAGGGATTGCAGGAATTGCCGAATGCTTTCGATATTCAGGCAAAACACCAAGCCCAGCACAAAGCCGATCATGGTGCCCAAAACGCCAATGGAAGCACCACACAGCAGGAAAATCCGCATTACCGCGCCCTTGGTCGCCCCCATGGTGCGCAGCACGGCGATGTCGCGCCCCTTATCCTTCACCAGCATGATCAGGCTTGAGACGATATTGAAGGCGGCGACAATGATGATCAGCGTCAGGATCAGGAACATCACATTGCGTTCCACCTGCACTGCATTGAAGAAGCTTGAATTGGCATCCTGCCAGGAATGTACGATCACGCGACTACCCGCGCTATCCTGAATCTGGCGCATAATACCGCGTAACCGCGTTGGGTCCTGCACGAAAACTTCGATCTGTGTCGCGGCATCGCGCTGCTGGAAATAGATCTGCGCGGCTTCCAGCGGCAGGAAGACAAAGCTGCTGTCATATTCATTCATGCCGACATCAAACAAAGCCACCACGCGATAGGCGCGCACCCGCGGCACTGTACCAAAAACCGTGGTGCGCCCCTGGGGTGATACCAGGCTGACATTATCCCCGACAGAAACGCGCAGCCGTGCCGCCAGGCGTCGGCCAATAATAATGGCATCTTCGCCCTGAAACGCATCCAGATTGCCCAGGCGAATGCCATCGGCAATCAAATGGCGCGCACGCAAATCCTCAGGCCTGATGCCGCGCGCAAGCCCGCCCGCAGCACCGCCAGCTTCCGAGGTAATCAGCACTTGCCCTTCCACAATGGGGGTGGCCGAAACAATGCCTGGGATCCCACGAATGCGCGTGGCCACATCATCAAAATTCGTGAAGGAAGTCCCCACGGCATAGACGCCAAGGTGCCCATTCAAGCCCAAAATGCGCCCGAGCAATTCATGGCGAAAGCCGTTCATCACGCTCATGACAATGATTAGCGTCGCGACACCAAGGGCAATGCCAACCAGGGAGAAAATCGCAATTACCGAGACAAAGCGTTCCCCCTTCCGCGCGCGCAAATAGCGGAAGGCGACCATACGCTCAAAAGCGTTGAACATGCGCCTTCAGCCGCCCTTGATGCGGGTGATGGCATCTTCCAGGGAAACTTCTTCACGCTCACCGGTCATGCGGCGCTTCAACTCCACACGGCCGGCAGCAGCACCACGCGGGCCGATAATGGCCTGCCAGGGGAAGCCCATCAGATCGGCATCGGCGAATTTCTCACCGGCGCGCACGGCGCGGTCATCATAAACGGCACTATCTTCGCCAAGCCGTGCATAAAGCGCCTCACACAGCGCATCGGTAGGGCCATCACCGGGGCGGAGATTGAGGATGGCCGCAGCCCAAGGGGCCACCGCATCCGGCCATTTAATGCCGGCTTCATCATGATTGGCTTCAATCAAGGCGCCCACCAGGCGCGACACACCAATGCCATAGCTGCCCATTTCCGGGATCACGGCATTGCCATCCGGCCCGGTCACGGCCATGCCCATGGCAGCGCTGTATTTGGTACCGAAATAAAAGATATGGCCCACTTCAATGCCGCGGGCAGAAACGCGCTTGTCTTCCGAAAGTGCGGCCCAGGCGGCTTCGTCATGCATTTCTTCTGTTGCGGCGTAATGGCTGGTCCAGAAATCCACCTGCGCTGTCAGATCGCTATCATAATCAGGCGCTTCGGCCAGCACATCCCGTTCCAGCAAATCGCGGCTGACAAAAACCTGGCTTTCGCCGGTTTCCGCCAGGATGATGAATTCATGCGACAGATTGCCGCCGATCGGCCCCGTATCGGCGCGCATCGGAATGGCCTTCAGGCCCATGCGCGCAAAGGTGCGCAGATAGGCCAGGAACATCTGCCGATAGGAATGCTGCGCGCCTTCCTTGGTGAGATCAAAGGAATAGGCATCCTTCATCAGGAATTCGCGCCCGCGCATCACGCCGAAGCGCGGGCGCACTTCATCGCGAAATTTCCATTGGATGTGATACAGATTGCGCGGCAAATCGCGATAAGATTTGGCGAATTGCTTGAAGATATCGGTGACCATTTCCTCATTGGTCGGGCCAAACAGCATTTCTCGTTCATGCCGGTCGCGGATGCGGAGCATTTCCTTGCCGTAATCATCATAGCGCCCGCTTTCGCGCCACAACTCGGCAGGCTGAATGGTTGGCATCAGGATTTCATGCGCCCCGGCGCGGTCCTGTTCTTCGCGCACAATCTGTTCAACGCGGCGGAGCACACGCAAGCCCGCCGGCAGCCAGGCATAAATCCCCGCCGAGGTCTGGCGGATCAACCCCGCGCGCAGCATGAGGCGGTGAGAGGCGATTTGCGCCTCGGCCGGGGTTTCCTTGAGTGTCGGCAGAAAGGCGCGAGTGAGGCGCAAGGCTTTAATCCTTCAATGTCGAACGGCAGGGCGCGCACCCTAATCCAGAAGTGTTTCCGGGGGAATCACCTGCCCGTCCACGAAATAAAACAACAGAAGTTTATTGTGCAGCGCACCAATTCGTCATTTCGGGCGAGTTTATGGCATTTTTGTGCTTGCCATCCGGCGTCACAAACTTTTACAAAAGAAAAGGCCGCCACCATCAGGCAGCGGCCTAAGTTTAGGGAGGAAACGCCAGTCACACGGCAGAGGAAGAAACCAATCTCCCTCTCGAGTTGTAGAATGGCTGACCAGCTTCGAAGGCTCAATAAAAAAGAGCCATGAGTTAGGTCAAAAAAGCGGCTACCAGACTTACATTGCCCGGATATAAGGCAAAACCGACCCCCGGGTCGGTTTTTCGCTTAATTGGCAGGCATCGCGAGGATACCGGTCCGGAAAGAAAGCCATTCGCTTTCAATCAGCAGATAAACGCCGAACCAGATCACCGCTGCCAGGCCCGTCGTGCCGAGAATTTTCCAGCCCATTAGGTGTTTTTGCGGCGCGCCGCGCCAGCCGCCCTCTTCCAGCTTGCCTTGCTGGTCGGGGCGCGTGCCAATCGGCAGCACGCAAAACAGCGCCAGCCACCAGATCAGCAGATAGAGAATGATGCCTGTGAAAACAGTCATGGCTCAAACCCTGATGACGTGAATTTCGACACTGGGCCGCTTCTTGAAGCGCCGCCCCAATGATTTGCGCAACGCAGCGCGGAGGGATTCGCGTAAGCTTTCATCATCGCCACGCAAGCCCGCCGGCAGATCGGCGATGGTGCGGCGCAGTTCGGCTGCCACCAGCCCAGGTTTAGGGTCCTGTTCGGCAAACAGCCCGGGCGCGGTGATCTGCGGATCGCCCAGCACCCTGCCCTGCCGATCCAGCGCGATGGAGGCCAGAACAACGCCATTGAACATCATGCGCCGCCGCGCGGCGATAACATCGCCATCCAGCGGCAAAAGCCTATCGCCATCCACGGCGAGGCGGCCGGTGGAGACAGCCTCCACGACCTCAGCCCGGTTGCCGGAAAGGCGCAGCACATCGCCATCATTCAACAGCACAGGCTTGGCGCCGGTGCTACGCGCCAAATCCGCATGATCCTGCATATGGCGCCATTCGCCATGCACGGGCACCGCGATGCGTGGCTTTACAAGCGCGTATAGCCGGCGCAGTTCTTCACGCGCCGGGTGGCCGGAAACATGGACCATGGCCTGTTCATCGGTAATCAGGCGGCAACCACGGCGCACCAGCCCATCCTGCACGCGCTGAATGGCAACCTCATTCCCCGGTATCTGGCGGGAGGAGAAGATCACCGTATCGCCCTCCCCCAGCGCAATGGCGGGGTGCTTGTCTTCGGCGATTTTCGCCATGGCGGAACGCGGTTCGCCTTGGCTGCCAGTGCAGATCAGCAGAATCTCATCATCAGGCAGGAAGCCCGCTTCTTCTTCATCCAGGAAGGGCGGCAGCGATTTCAGATAGCCACATTCCCGCGCCGAGGCATCCATATTCCTGAGCGACCGCCCGAGCAGCGCCACTTGCCGCCCCGCCGCGCGGCCCGCCACCGCAATGCTTTCCATGCGCGCGACATTGGACGCGAAGCAGGTAACCGCAACACGCCCCTTCAGCCCCTTGATCACTTCGGTGAGGGAGGCGCGTACCTCAGCTTCACTGCCCGAATGGCCTTCAACCAGCGCATTGGTCGAATCACAGACCATGGCGAGCACGCCTTCTTCGCCAAGCTTGGCGAAGGCGCTTTCATCCGTGGGCGGGCCGATCAGCGGTTGCGGGTCAAGCTTCCAATCGCCCGTATGCAGCACCAGGCCATAGGGCGTGCGGAGCACCAGCGCCTGGGAATCTGGGATGGAATGGGTCACGGGAATGAAGCTGCAATCAAAAGGCCCAAGCTTCACGCGCCCACCCGGCGGCAATTCCAGCAAGCGCACTTCGTGGATCATGCCCGCTTCAGAAAGCTTGCGGCGCAGCACGGAAAGCACGAAGCCCGTGCCATAAATGGGGCAGCGCATCTGCCGCCATAAATGCACCACCGCGCCAATATGGTCTTCATGCGCATGGGTGATGATCAGGCCAAGCAGCGCGTCGCGGTTTTCGGCAAGCCAGACCGGGTCCGGCACCATGACATCGGCTTCCGGCTGATCCGGCCCCGCGAAGCCCAG
>CAIMVB010000134.1 GCA_903844785.1 uncultured Rhodospirillales bacterium
ACCAGCGTGCTGCTGGTGCCCCATCCCCGCCGCCGTCTGGCGGAACGCTTGATCATGGCGGCGAAGGTGAAGGCGCTTTGGGGGCCGGCACCCTCCGCCGATGCGGTACGCGCACGCGACGCGGAACGCTTGGGTGAACAGGCACGCGCCTTATTGGCGGAAGAACCAGGCGAAGAAGATCTGGCCCTTGCCCGCAAGCTTCTGGGCGATGCGGCACCAGCGCCGGAAACCTTGGCGGCAGCGCTGCTCAAGCTTTTGCGCGCGCCCCTGCCCGCGCCCGAGGAAATTGCCGAACAACGCCCGGAACGCCGTGAACCGCGGCGCGAAGCTGGCGCCGAGGGTAACGCACCCCAGGGCGGCCAGGGCGTTTGGTTCCGCATGGATGTTGGGCGCGATGGCAATGCCGATCCGCGTTGGCTGCTGCCCTTCCTGTGCCGGCGCGGCCATGTAACGCGCCAAGAAATCGGGCGGATCCGCATTCTGGGCAATGAGACGCAGTTCGAAGTGGCGCCCTATGCCGCTGAACGCTTCGCTGCTGCGGCCCGCCATGCGACGGGCGAGAATGCGGAAATCAATATCCAGCCGTTGCAGCCCCTGAAATCCAGCGCCGCACGCGCCAAACCACGGCCAATTGAACCCCCGCCGGCGCCCGCGCGCGCGCCCGAATACGCCAAACCGCCGCGCCCACCAAAGCCGCCCAGCGGAAAGCCACTCGGCGGAAAGCCACCCAGCGGAAAGAAGCCCAAGCGCTTCGAAAAACCAAAGCCCGGCCCAGGCTTGGAAGGGCGCAAGCGCCCCGGCGGCGCGCCCCGGCTTGGCAAGCGCGGCCGAGTGCCGTAACCCGACCAAGCTGGCGCGGTGCCGGCACAACATAGGGGGCGCAGATGGCCGACATCATTATTGATATTGGTGGAGAAATCTTCGAAGCGTTTTTTGAGGACGCCGCCGCCCCCAAAACCTGCGCGCGCTTCCGTGCCCTGCTGCCCTATCAGGACCGCATCATTCATGTGCGCTGGTCGGGCGAGGCCTGCTGGATCCCGATGGGTGAGCGTGAATTGTCCATCCCCTGGGAAAACGCCACCAGTTACCCCGCCCCGGGGCAGATCATTGTCCATCCCGGTTCCATGAGTGAAACGGAAATCCTGGTGGCCTATGGCCCCTGCTGCTTTGCCAGCAAGGCGGGCCAATTGGCCGGCAACCATTTCCTGACCATCCGCGAAGGGCTGGACCGCCTTGCCAAAACCGGGCGTGCGGTGCTGTGGGAAGGCGCGAAGCCCATTACCTTCCGCGCGGGGTGAGGGGCCTTCCCCTCATAACGCCTTCAGATTGATCGCCGCCGGCTTGCCGCGTTCCTCGGCAACGTCAAAGGCGACCTTCTGGTTTTCCTTAAGCCCTTGCATTCCCGCCTTTTGCAAGGCGGTGATGTGCACAAACACGTCCTTGCCGCCCCCATCAGGCAGGATGAAGCCAAAGCCCTTGGTGGCATTGAACCATTTCACAGTGCCATTCGGCATAACGCGAGCCCCTTTGTTATGGCGGCGGCAGTGCCACCGTGTTTTCCGGTTTTCCCGGACG
>CAIMVB010000135.1 GCA_903844785.1 uncultured Rhodospirillales bacterium
ATGACCCGCGGCTTCGGTGAAGCCAACCCGCTGGTGCCGACCGCCGATGGCGTGCGTGAACCGCAGAACCGCCGCGTGGAAATCATCCTGAAGTAATTCAGGAAGATCCCATTCGGGAAAAGATCAGGGGCGCCGCAAGGCGCCCCTTTTTTGAGCATGACTTCTATTCTTTCTAAGCGATAACTCTTTTAAGGTTTTGATTTCGCGTTAAATTGTACAAAGTTCGTATGGTCTGGTGCCTCTGGCAGCATTTTAGCGCATCCACATTTTAATCAGCCTAATCGTGCTCCTCAGAGGGTTTGGTCAAACCTGTGATCCCCCACTGCGGCTTAAAGGCTGACCGACACAGCCGTGGCGAAATTGGCACACCTCTGATCAGAATTTCCAGAACTCATCCTGCCCAGCCAGTTAAACCTCGACCCTGTTGCGTTTTATGTTATTCAGCAATTAATCTGATTTTTCAATTAATTTGCCTTTGACTTCCTGTTGGCAAATCGGACATGAGGAAAGACCATGAGCTTGAAAAAGACCCTTCTGGCCGCCGCGGCGGTGGTAGCGCTGCCAGTGCTGGCGCAGGCCCAGCCGGTGAGCGGGCTTTACATTGGTGCGGGTGTCGGCGCGAACTACCTGGATAAGACGGATATCACAGGCACCCGTGGAAACCCTGCTCAAAAACTGCAAGGTGTGAGTATTGATTTCGAATGGGGCTATGTGGGCGTTCTCAGCCTTGGCTGGGGTTTAGGTAACGGCCTGCGCGCGGAAATCGAAGGCAGCTATCGTTCGAACAACACGTCTTCCTTCAAATCAACGAACACTAATCAGCCCAGCGCACATGGCAGGGCTGACAGCTATGGCGCCATGCTGAACCTGCTTTATGATATCAATATCGGCAATGCCTTGGGCGGTGTCACACCGTATGTTGGCGCTGGCGCCGGTTATATCTGGCAAGATTACACGAATGCCGGTAGCCGCGTCAGTAAACAGGTCCAAGATTACTATAATGGGACGTCGGGCGCCTTTGGTGGTCAAGCCATCGCAGGGCTTTCGTTGCCGATCTCCTCAATCCCTGGCTTGGCTCTGACGGCTGAATACCGTTTCATGATGACGGCGGGCCATAATCTCGACTCAAATACTGTCAACGGCAGTAAGTTGAAGGCGGATGCGGATGTGGATAACATGAACCACTCGCTCCTCGTCGGCCTGCGCTATGCCTTCAACGCCGCCCCGGTGGTCGCCGCTGCTGCACCTGTTGCCGCTGCGAAGACCTATCTGGTGTTCTTTGATTGGAACAAGGCTGACCTGACCGATCGTGCGCGCCAGATCATTGGCGAAGCCGCCGGTGCACGTGGCACGGGCGTGACCCGCATTGAAGTGAATGGCTTCACGGACCGTTCCGGTTCCGACCAATACAACCAGGGCCTGTCGGTGCGTCGTGCCAACGCCGTTGCCGCCGAACTGGTGCGCCGTGGTGTGCCGCGCAATGAAATCATGACCCGCGGCTTCGGTGAAGCCAACCCGCTGGTGCCGACCGCCGATGGTGTGCGTGAACCGCAGAACCGCCGCGTGGAAATCATCCTGAAGTAATTCAGGAAGATCCCATTCGGGAAAAAATGAGGGGCGCCGCAAGGCGCCCCTTTTTCGTTGCGCGATAAGTAGAAAAACTCAGCCGGAGAGTTTGATTCCGGTGAGGTCCACCAACGCCTTCCAGCGCGCCAATTCCGACTTCTGGAATTCCGCGAAAGGCGCAGATGCCATGGGGGCAGCGACGAAACCCTGGCCTTGCAGCCGCTCACGCATGGCGGCCTCCGCCAGAATACGCAGCAGCGCATCTGAAAGCCGCGTGATGATCTCGGCCGGCGTGCGCGCCGGCGCCCAAAGCCCGAACCAGGCATCCACAGCCAGATCCGGCGCATTCAATTCGGCGAAGCTCGGCACATCCGGCGCTTCGTGCAGGCGCGCCGGGGCGCCAATGCCAAGGGCGCGCAGCCGCCCTTCACGCACCAGGGAAACCACTTGCGGCCAGGTGGAGACAAAGAAATCCACCGTGCCCGCAATCGTATCCGTGGTGGCCTGCGCGCCGCCGCGATAGGGCACATGGGTCGCATCAAGCCGCTCCCGCCGGACGAAGGTTTCCGCAATTACATGGCTGGCGGAACCAGCGCCGGAAGAAGCGTAAGTCAGCTTGCCGCCATTGCGCCCCTTGGCCGCCAATTCCGCAAGCGTCTTGGCACCGCTGACAGGCACCACCAGCGCGTGATGCACGGTGGCGAGCTTGGCGATGGGCGCGAAATCCGCAATCGGGTCGAAGGGCAGCGAAGGCAGCATCGCCGCATTCGCCGCATGGGTCTGATTATTGCCAAGCGACAGCGTATAGCCATCCGCCGCTGCCTGCGCGACCGCTTGTGTGCCAACAACCGCCGCACCGCCAGGCCGGTTATCCACCACAAAGGCGCTGCCCGGCATGGCTTCCTGAAGCGCGGCCGCAAGGGTGCGCGCCAGCACATCGGTAGAACCACCGGGCGGATAGGCCAGCACAATGCGCACCGGCCGCGATGGCCAGGCTTGCGCGCGGGCCACGGCCGGCATCGCCAGCAGTGGCGCAGCAAGTAAGGCGCGACGTTGGATCATGTTGGTTTCCCCCCTTTGTATGGTGCCGCCGCTTCAGCCTTCGCGCTGTGCCCTCGCCCGCTTCGCCGCGGGGCGTTCCAGGCAGCGCGCCAGCCAGGCCTTCACCTGCGGGAAGGCTGCGAAATCATAGCCATTCATGAAAGCGCCATAGAGCACGGAAGCAAGATTGAGATCGGCAATGGTAAAGCCATTGCCCACCAGATAATCCCGCGCCGCAAGTTCCTGTTCCAACACCGCCAGGCGCTGATCGGTCGCTTCCTTGCCAAGGGCGGCTTCCGCCGGGATGCGGTCCGCAGGCTGGCGGAGGAAGGCATTATAGGCCCAGCGCATGACATGCGGTTCAATTTCCGTCGCCGCCCAAAGGGTCCATTGCAGCACGCGCGATGCATCATTGCCCGTGGGCATCAAGGGCGCGCCCACCTTTCCCGCGATATGCAGATTGATCGCCAGGCTTTCGAACAACACCAGATCGCCATCTTCCAAGGCAGGGATCTTGTTGTTGGGGTTGATCGGAAGCGGGCGTTCCAGCTTGAAGCCGGGTACGACGCCAATAGGGATTACTTCATAAGCAAGCCCCGCTTCCTCGGCGGCCCAGATGCAGCGAAAGGCGCGGGACCGCGCGATGCCGTGGATTTTCAACATAAGGTTTTTCCTGTCCTGATCTGGTGTTTTCACATGCCGCCAATGTAATTCGGCCCACCGCTGCCTTCCGGCGTGCACCAATCAATATTCTGCGTTGGGTCCTTGATGTCGCAGGTTTTGCAATGCACGCAATTCTGCGCATTGATCACCAAACGCGGCTGGCCTTCTTCCACGCCCACCGCCTCATAAACCCCAGCGGGGCAATAGCGGCTTTCAGGGCTGGCGAATGTTTCGAAATTCACGCCCTGCCAGCGCGCAGGATCGCGCAGCTTCAAATGCGCGGGCTGGTCTTCCTCATGATTGGTATTCGCCAAAAACACGGAAGACAGCCGATCGAAGGAATAAACCCCATCCGGCTTGGGATAGGTAATCTTCGGCGCCTCCGATCCCTTTTTCAGCACGGCGTGATCTTCGTGATGCGAAAGGGTCCAGGGGGATTTGCCGCGCGTGACATAGGTTTCAATCGCGGCATTGATCATGCCGCCCCAGAAGCCGAATTTCGCAAAGCCCGGGCGGATATTCCGCACCGCCTGCAATTCCGGCCAAATCCAGGAATGGCGCAGCATTTCCGGATAGGCGTTCAGCACCGGCGCGCGATTTTCAGAAGCACATGCCGCCGCCAGCGCTTCGGCGGCAATCATGCCGGATTTCATCGCCGTATGCGTGCCCTTGATCTTTGGCACATTCAAAAAGCCAGCGGAATCGCCTATAATCGCGCCGCCCGGGAAAACCAGTTTGGGGATTGCCTGATAGCCGCCCTCATTCAGCGCGCGTGCGCCGTAGGCAATGCGCTTGCCGCCTTCCAGCATGGCGCGCACCGCCGGGTGCTGCTTGAAGCGCTGGAATTCCTCAAAGGGCGACAGCCAGGGATTTTGGTAATCCAAGCCAACAACGAAACCGATGCTGACCAGATTATCGCCGAGCATGTAAAGCCAGGAACCGCCATAGGTATCGGTCTTCAAAGGCCAGCCCACACTATGCCAAATCAAGCCCGGCTGATGCTTTTCCTTCGGGATTTCCCACAATTCCTTGATGCCAAGCCCAAAGGTTTGCGGTGCGGCGCCATCGCGCAGATTGAAGGTCTCAAAAAGCTTTTTCGTGAGTGACCCACGGCAGCCTTCGGCAAACAGGGTGTAGCTCGCGCGCAGTTCCATGCCCGGCTGGTAATTCGGACCCTTTTCGCCATCCTTGGTAATGCCCATCACGCCGGCCACCACGCCGCGCACCTGGCCATCTTCAATAATCGTCTCGGACGCCGCGAAGCCCGGATAAATCTCAACGCCGAGCGCCTCAGCCTTGGCGCCCAGCCAACGGCAGACATTGCCCAAGGAGACAATGTAATTGCCGTGATTATTCATGGCCGGCGGTGTTGGCAGTTTGAAGGCCTTGGTTTCCGTCAGGAACATGAACCGGTCATCGCCGGCAGGGGTCGCCAGCGCCGGCGGATCATCGCGCCAATCGGGGATAAGTTCATCCAGCGCGCGCGGTTCCAGCACGGCGCCTGAGAGGATATGCGCGCCAATCTCGCTGCCTTTTTCAATCAGGCACACGCCAAGTTCGGGCGCGAGTTGTTTCAGGCGAATCGCCGCGGCCAGGCCCGAAGGCCCGCCCCCCACGATCAGCACATCAAATTCCATCGCTTCCCGTTCTTCGGACATCACGCACGGCCTTTCCTCATGGCTATTTGCCCCATGTAGCGAAGGCGCGGGTTGCGCGGAACCCCGCAAGGGGCCGATATGTGCAGTATGGAGCAGGATAGATCCGCCCTGGCCGCCGCCCTTGCCCTGCAATGCGATTGGGGGGCGGATGAGGCGCTGATGGAAAGCCCCGCGGACCGGCTGACGGCGCGGGAGGCACCGGCGCGTCCAGACCCTCACTCGGTGCCGGAAGCCCCCCCGCGCCCTGCAGGGCAGGCCGCCCCGGTTGTGCTGGCCACCGCCCCGCCGGCCCAGGCCCGTGCCCGTGAATTGGCGGATGCCGCGCCTGATCTGGCGGCGCTCAAGGCAGCGATTGCGAGCTTTGATGCCTCAGCCCTGCGTGAGACCGCGACCAATCTGGTTTTCGGCGAAGGTATCGCCGATTCCGGCCTGATGCTGATTGGCGAAGCGCCTGGGGCTGATGAAGACCGCGCCGGGCGGCCCTTTGTCGGCGCCTCCGGCCAATTGCTGGATAAGATGTTCGGCTCGGTCGGGCTTTCGCGAGAGAGCAATTTCTACATCACCAATATCCTGCCCTGGCGCCCGCCAGGGAACCGCACGCCAACCGATGCCGAGGTGGCGCTTTTCCTGCCCTTCCTGCAACGCCAGGTGGCGCTGATCCGCCCGAAGCGGCTGGTGCTGGTGGGCGGTGTCGCGGCCAAGGGGCTGATTGGCGGGAAGGAAGGCATCACCCGCCTGCGCGGTCGCTGGCATGAGGTGGAAATCCCAGGTCTTGGGCGCTTGCCCGCGCTGCCGACACTGCACCCGGCCTATTTGCTGCGAAGCCCGGCTTCCAAGCGGGAAGCCTGGGCGGATTTGCTGGCGCTGCGGCGCGCTTTGGATCAGGCGCCGGGCTGAAGGCCCATGGCGGAATTTCTGGCCAATTGCCTGCATGATCTGACAGCGCTTGGCCCGGGCGGGCGTTGGGCGGTGATGGGCGCCTTGTTCCTGGCGGGCCTCGCGGGCGGTGCCACCCATTGCGCGGCGATGTGCGGGCCGTTTGTGCTGGCG
The DNA here is from genome assembly GCA_903844785.1 of uncultured Rhodospirillales bacterium. Classification (GTDB taxonomy): domain Bacteria; phylum Pseudomonadota; class Alphaproteobacteria; order Acetobacterales; family Acetobacteraceae; genus Neoroseomonas. Next base: position 5,979 of record CAIMVB010000135.1, read on the forward strand.
CAAGCGGCGGCACTGGCGGATCAGACGGCTGCGGGCGGGGTATTGCGGCGGCTCTCTGGCGCGGCGCTGGCGCCTTACCATTTCGGCCGCGCGCTGGGTTACGGGGTTTTGGGCGCGATGGCAGGCGGCGTGGTGGGCGCGGTCAGCCTGGGCACCGGCTGGCGCCTAGTACTGGCGGGGATGCTGGCGCTGGCGGCGCTTGGGATGTTCGCGCAGGCTTCAACGCGCATCGCGGCGCTGCTGCCCCGCGTGGCGGCGCCGCGCCTGCCGGGCGTATTGGAGGCACGGCTTGGCGCGCTGCTGGCGGCACCCAATGGGCTGCGCGGTGTGGCGCTTGGGCTGATGCTCTCCGCCCTGCCCTGCGGCTTGCTCTATGGCGCGCTAGCCGGGGCGGCGGCGACCGGCAGCGCCTTGGGCGGCGCCTTGGCGATGGTGAGTTTCGTCGCCGGCACCATCCCTGCACTGATCGGCGTGGCGCTGCTTGGGCGGTTTTTCGGCAAGGGCCATGGGCGCGGCATGGCCTGGGCGCGCGCGGTATTGTTTACGCTGAATGGGGTGGTACTGGCCGGAATGGCGGTCAGGGTGGTGGGGTAGTCAAACCTCCACCACCACATACTCTGCCTCAACCTTCACCGAAAAAGTCTCGGCCTGATAAGGCCCTTCAACTGCAACGCCATCCATATGCATGGATGGTGTTGCAGAGTCTTTTTGAGCGGCTGATTCACCGCTCTGGGCCTTCGCCCTCTGCGGATCAGACGCTAGCGCCGCGCCAGGTTCCACATGCGCGGGAAAAGCACGCACTTTCGTCCGGCGTGGGTCGAACCAGCTTTTGCCGGTGCGGATATCGAATTCCCAATTATGCCAAGGGCAGCGCACCATCTCTCCCGCGCGGGAGAAATGATACTTTCCCGGTTCATTGCTTTGAACCAAGCCGCACAGAATGCCGCCGGAAAGCGCGCTACCCTGATGCGGGCAGCGATCCAGCAGCGCGAAGAATTCGCCGCCCAGATTGAACACCACAATCTTCTTGCCATCCGCTTCCACCAGCTTCCGGCCACCGGGCGGGATTTCATCCACCGCCCCGACAATATGCCGCGCCATTACAGCCGGTAGAACCCGCGTGCATTGCCGCCGAAAATCGCAGCGCGCTTTTCCAGCGGAATAAAGGACGGAATGGCAATACGCGGATCGTCAAAATCCCAATGCGGGTAATCGCTGGCATAAAGAATGCGATCCCAGCCGATCCATTCCATCGCATCCAGCAAATGCTCGCCCTTTGCCGGTTCTTCGATCGGCTGGGTGGAGACATAAACATGATCACGCATATATTCGGATGGCGCGCGCTTCAGATGCGGCACCTCATCACGCAGGCGCTTCCAGTTATTATCCAGCCGCCAGCCGAGTGACGGCATCCAGCCAAAGCCGCATTCAATCATCAAAATCTTGAGTGTGGGGAAGCGTTCAAACACGCCTTCCACGACGAAGGAGGCCACCTGCGCCTGCGCACTGGTGGCGTGTTCCTGCACTTCTTCCACATAGAAGGAAGGCCAGCCGCCATTGGTCATGGCATTGCCGGAAAAACCAAAAGCGTGAATGCCAATCGGCAGCCCCACTTCCGCCGCGGCCTCATAAATCGGCCAATAGCGCCTGCGGCCCAGCGGTTCCGAAGTACGGCTCATCAGTAGCACTTGGCAGAAGCGATTATCACCAGCGCGCTTGCGGATTTCCGCCGCTGACGCCGCCGCATCCTCATAAGGGACCACGATGGAAGCGCGCAGCCGCGCATCATGATCCACCCAATGCGCCAGCTGCCATTCATTCACTGCATACGCGAGTGCGACCGAAAGATCATCATTCACATCACCCTGGCCGGAAGGCTGCAGCGGGTTCAGCACGCCCATATCCAGCCCGTAATGATCCAGGAATTGATGCTGCACAAAGCCCAGATCAGAAGCCGGAGGCTTGCCCCCCGGCCCCCAGGCATCGCGCCGGCTGGCAAGCGGTGCCGCCTTCGGGAAGGGATAGCCCTTATGAAAACCGTGGCGGGCATGGATGCCGTAAGTGGTCAGCCGGTGCCACATGGCATCTGTCATGAAGGGGCGATATTCGGCCAGATCAGCGCAGCGCGGATGGATATCGCAATCCACCAGACCAAGGGTCGCGGCGGCTGGCCGGCCTGGGGCGGCAATGGGGCGGATGATGTTCATGCCAAAGCTCCTTCGCGCAACCTAGCATAAGTAGCCAGCGGGTTATCCACCATGATTTTCTTGAGCAAAGCCTGATCGAGCCCCTGGGGCACGGTTGCGTCCCCTTCAAAATGCGCATGCGGCCAATCGGAAGACCAAAGCAGCAATTCATCCGACCCCAGATGATCCATCAGCCGTGCCATGGTGGCGGCTTCTTCCGGCACATCCAAGGGGCGGATGGAAAGCCGCACATGGTCGCGCACATATTCCGATGGCGGGCGATCCAGCCAGGGTACTTCAAAGCGCACCCCCTTCCAGGATTTCACCAAACGCCACAGGAAAGACGGCAACCAGGACACGCCGCTTTCCAGCAGCACAACCTTGAGCTTGGGGAATTTCACAAAGACGCCCTCCGTAATCAGGGAGGCTAGTGATGCTTGAAACCCCATGGAATTGGCCGTGTATTCCTCAAGATAATAGGAAGGCCAGCCAACCGAGGTGACGGGGTGGCGCCAATTGCTGCCGGCATGGATGGCAAGCGGGATGTCGTGGCGGGACAGCGCTTCATAAACCGGCCACCATTCGCGCCGGCCGAGCGGGATTTCCCCCATGCAGAGCGTCATGGCCTGCACAAAGCGATGGTCCGGCGCCAAGCGTTCGATCTCGGCGACTGATTCCTCAATGGCATTGGGCAGCAGGATGGAAGCGCGCAGGCGCTTATCGCCATCCAGCCATTCGGCGCGGATCCAATCATTCACCGCCCGCGCAAAGGCCGCCGAGAGATCTCGGCTGAAGGGAAGCTGCGCCGGGAAAAGCGGGTTGAGGATGCCGGTGCCGACATTCCAGCGATCCAGCACTTGCGCCTGCAAGGTGGCGAGCGTGCATGGCGCTTCCCCCTTCGGCCCACGCCAATCCGCGCGCACAGTGGAAGGGGCGGCGGGCGGCCAGGAAGCGCTTTCAAGTTGAGAGACGCCACGTTCCTTCAGGCTGGTGCGCCAATGCTGGTCCATATAAGGGAACAGGCTTGCCATGCTCGGCAGGCCAGGATGCAGATCGCAGTCTATTGCCGCTTCAGTCACGGTTCCTCCAGCGCGCCGCAGTCATGACGCGGGCGGAGCATCCTCCCTTTTTCCGAGGGGATCAATGGTCGCCAAGCGCCAGTATGGCAGCGCGAAACGGCAAGGAAGGCACCGCACCAGGCTGGGTGCAGGCCAGGGCGCCTGCGGTCACCGCCAGCCGGAGCGTTTTTTCCGGCGTCAGCCCTTCGGCGATAAAGGCCGCGAAAGCACCCAGAAAGGCATCCCCCGCGCCCGTGGTATCTGCAACCGTAATACGGGGCGGGGTGGCAGCGATCACCACGCCATCAGGGCGGGCCCAAAAGGCGCCGGCGGCACCGGCGGTGACGATCACTTCACGCATCGTCTCGGCAGCGAGGGAGAGCGCAAGCGCGGCAGGCAGGGCTTCCCGCTGCGCCAGAATGGCGGCTTCGGTTTCATTCAGCACCAGCATATCCGTCGCGGCCAATAATTCTGGCAGGATCGGCGCGGCGGGAGCAACATTCAAAATCCGCCGCGCTGCGGGCAAGGCGCGAAATAGCGCGGCAGAGGCCGCTTGCGGCGTTTCAAGCTGCGCCAGCGCAACAGTAATGCCAGCAGGTGGCGCGAAATCCGCGGGCAGCGAGAGTTCAGCATTGGCGCCGGGGATGATGATGATTTGATTCTCGCCCGCCGCATCCACCAGGATCATCGCCGCACCGGTGGATGCGCCCATCTGCTGTAGCGCGGCGGCATCAATGCCCTCCTCCGCCCAAAGCGCGCATGCGGCTTCCCCCGGCGCGTCATCGCCAATGGCTGCGATCAGCGAAACCTGACCGCCCGCCCGCGCCGCCGCGACCGCTTGGTTGCTGCCCTTGCCGCCATGGAAATGCGCCATGCCCGCCGCGGTCAGCGTTTCCCCAGCTTCAGGGAAGCGCGCCAGCGTCAGGACCGTGTCGCGATTATAGGACCCAATGACAAGGATATTGCCCATGCCGCCAAGGCTGCTTGCCAAGGCAGCGCGGGTCAAGGGCGCTGATTATTTCAGGCAGGCGGCGACATAGGGCAGGAAATGCTGCACCGGCGGCGTCTCAAGCCCCTTCACCTTGGCGCCTTCATCAAAACGCCGGAGCCGCACGGCATCCTCCGCCTGCGGCAAGGCGCGAAAGGCAGCGACTTCTTCACCCGACATCGGGCCGCCTTGCAGCGAAAGGCTGAGCACGGAATCAGATGAGAGCTTGGCGAAGTAATCCGCCTCCGTCGCGCAAAGATAGCGCTTGGCGGCGACATGGAGCCTCACCGGTTCGGTCACTTCTGGGCCGAACCAGGCTTGCAGCCATTCCTGGCCCAATTCTTCGTGCTTATCGTCTACGCCATGCGCGGCGGGGTTGTCACCCAAATCATGCACCATATGGCCGATATCATGCAGCAAAGCGGCGGTGATCAGGGAAGCGGAACAGCCTTCGCGCTCCGCCTGCCAGGCGGATTGCAGCGCGTGCTGACGCTGCGTGATGTCATGCAGCCCGTAGCGGCCATGGCCCTTGCCATCAATCAGATCAGCCAATTCCTGCAAACGCGGATCGTCACCTTGGGCCATGGGTATTCTTCCCTTTCGATTCCCCAGCTTGTTAGCGAGGGCAAAGCAAGGCGAAAAGCACCATCATGGCCGTGTCATCAAATCTTCACGGCCATGACAGGGGATGGCTTCAGGCTGCTTGATTGAGCCCGCCCATCGCCATCAGTTGCGTCAAATGATGATCGGCATCGCCGAACATGGTGTCGATGGTGGTAAGGCGCTTGAAGTAATGCCCGCCCAGATATTCCATCGTCATGGCAATGCCGCCATGCAATTGAATGGCGCCTTGGCCGATGAATTTGCCCGAACGCCCGATTTGCACCTTCACCGCCGACATTTGCCGGCGCCTTTCGGTCGCGTCCGGTTCTTGCGCCATCATCGCCGCCAGCATGGCCATGGAACGTGCCTCTTCCAGGCAGACCATCATTTCCGCCGCGCGATGCTGCAGCGATTGGAAGGACCCAATCGGCCGGCCGAATTGCTTGCGCGTCTTCAGATAATCGAGGGTCAGCTTTTGCAGCGCATCCATGGCGCCCACTGCTTCACCCGCCAGCGCCGCGATAGTTTCATCCACCACGCGATCCACCAGCGCCAAGCCATTGCCGGCATCGCCCAGCAGCGCTTCAGCCGGCAGGCTCACGCGATCAAGCGTGATTTCGGCACCGCGCAAGCCATCCGTGGTAGGATAGCTACGCCGCGTCACGCCCTTGGCGTTGGCGGGCACCAGAAAAACGCCAATGCCGGATTTGTCGCGCCGCGCACCGCCGATACGCGCGGTGACGATGATCTGGTCCGCCACATCACCATGCAGCACCACGCCCTTACGGCCTTCCAGCACCCAAGCCCCGCCATCCTTCTTCGCTGTGGTCGCGATATCGTGCAAATCGTGGCGCGATTGCGGTTCGGTATGGCCAAAGGCGAGTTTCAGCTTGCCCGCGGCAATTTCCGGCACCATCGCCGCGCGCAGCGCCGCGGATGCACCATGGCGGATGAAGCCGCCGCCCATCACAACGGTAGCAAGCCAAGGTTCCAGCGTAATCGCGCCGCCCATGGCTTCCGCCATCAGCATGACTTCGACAGGGCCTGCACCGAAGCCGCCATCTTCTTCCGCGAAGGGCAGGCCTAGCAGGCCGAGTTCGGCATAAGCTTCCCACATTTCCTGCGACCAGCCATTGGCTGATTTCAGAAAGCGCTTGCGGTCTTCAAACTTGTATTTATCGGCCAGCAGCTTGGTCAGGCTGTCCTGCAACAGCCGCTGGTCTTCGGAGAGATCGAAATCCATGTCTCAGAGCCCCAAAAACGCTTTTGCCATGATGTTCTTTTGGATCTCGGTGGAACCACCATAGATCGTCTGCTTGCGCCAATTGAAATAGGTTGGCTGCGCAAGCGTTGCCCATTCCGGTGCCAGTTCCGGTTCATTCCAGCGATCCCCATCGGGATCAGCACCCACCATCCCGTAAGGCCCGGCGGCCATGACATAAAGGTCGCTGATGGATTGCTGGATTTCCGTGCCCCTGATCTTCAGCACGGAAGAAGCCGGGTTGGGCTTGCGTTCGCTGAGCTGCCGATTTTCATCGGCCAGCACGCGCATGGTGGTCATCTCCAGCGCCTTGAGTTGCACTTCCACTTCGGTCAGGCGTTCGCGGAAGCGCGCATCCTCGATCATCGGGCGCTCACCACCCGGCGCATTCTGCGCAATCAGCTTCAGGCGGCGAATGCGGTCCTTGGAAGCGCCCACGCGCGCCTGGCCGGTGCGTTCGTTGGAGAGCAGGAATTTCGCGCAATCCCAGCCGCGATGTTCCGTACCGACCAGATTGGCAACCGGCACTTTCACATCATCAAAGAACACCTCATTCACTTCATGCGCGCCATCAATAGTGATGATGGGGCGCACGGTGATGCCGGGCGTGTTCATATCCACGACAAGGAAGGAAATGCCTTCCTGCTGCTTGGTCGCTTCCGGATTGGTGCGCACCAGCAGGAAGATCCAATCGGCATATTGCGCCAAGGTCGTCCAGGTTTTCTGCCCATTGACGATGTAGTGATCCCCTTCGCGCACCGCCCGCGTTTTCAGCG
>CAIMVB010000136.1 GCA_903844785.1 uncultured Rhodospirillales bacterium
CATTTTCAAGCCAAGTGGCTTCACTTGGCGGCTCGGAAAATGCGATCAGACTAAGCATTTTCAAGCCAAGTGGCTTCACTTGGCGGCTCGGAAAATGCGATCAATAAAAAGGCGCGGCGCTTATCCTGGCCGCGCCTGATTACCTCACCTGATCGGCGGCGCGTACATCAAGCCGCCACGGGTCCAAAGATCATTCACGCCGCGCGGGAGGTTGATGGGTGAGCCTTTGCCTAGGTTGCGGTCAAAGATTTCACCGTAATTGCCGACTGCCTTGATGGCGTTATAGGCCCAGCGCTTGTCTATCCCCATCAGCGGGCCATGGTCACCCGAAACGCCCAGCAAGCGACGAATGGCGGGGTTCGGGTTATTCAGCATTTCATCCACATTGGCCTGTGTGACGCCAAGTTCCTCCGCTTCGATCAGCGCGAAGACAGTCCAACGCACAATATCGAACCATTGGTCATCGCCATGACGCACGGCTGGTGCGAGCGGTTCTTTTGAGATGATATCGGGCAGCACCACATGTTCCGCCGGGTTACGCAGCGCGCTGCGAATACCGGCAAGCTGAGACGCATCGGTGGAGAATGCATCGCAGCGCCCGGCATTATAGGCGTTGCGCGTTTCTTCATTCTGTTCAAACACCAAAGGCTGGATGCGCGTATTGGTGCTGCGCGCCCAATCGGTCAGGTTCAATTCATTGGTGGTACCGGCGGTGACGCAAATAGTCGCACCTGCCAGATCAGTGGCGCGCTTGGCACCGCTTGCAACGCGTACCAGGAAGCCCTGCCCATCATAGAAATTCACCGCGGTGAAGTTCAGCCCATTGGCGGTATCGCGCGAATGGGACCAGGTGGTGGTGCGCGCCAGCATATCCACTTGGCCGGATTGCAGCGCGGGTAGCCGCGCCTGGGAAGACAGCACCACCCAGCGCACCTTATTGCCATCCCCCAGCACCGCGGCCGCAACCGCACGGCAGGTATCGGCATCCAGCCCGCGATTGACACCTTGGCTATCCATGACGCCAAAGCCCGGCGCGCCGGGATGCGCGCCGCAAATCAGCGCATCGCGCGCGCGGATCGCGGCAACGGTCGGGCCTTGTTGCACTGGCTGTGCAAAAGCGGGCAGCGCGGCCAATAGGCCCGCAGCCAATAGAAGTTTTGCTTTCATGTTCTTCCCCCCGGAAAGATAAAACGTGTCAGGATGATGCTGGCCTCAGCCGTTGCCACAGCGCAACCGCCAAAAGCGCGCCCAGGCCCAGGATCAGGCGCTGGGTGTCAGGCAATACATGCAAAAAGGCGGCGGCCAGCCCAATCAGCCCAAGCGTCCAGCGCAGGACAAACCCCATGGGCCGCAACAGATACCCCGCATAGGACGCGGTAATGAGTGTGAGTGCGGATATCTGAATAAGCGTCGCCGTCACGATATCGAACAAGCTGCCGCGCAGCATGATCCCCGGATCATAGATGAAGGCGAAACCCACAGTGAAACCGGCAATCCCAAAGCGCGAGGCATGGATGCTGGCGATGGTGGGGCTTGCCTTGGCGATGGCGGCGGCGGCGAAGGCAGCGGCGGCAACGGGTGGGGTCGCATCCGCGATCACGGCGAAGTAGAAGACGAAAAGATGCGCCTGCAAGACATCAATGCCAAGCGGCCGGCCCAGTTCCAAAACCTGCGGCACGCCAATCGCCGCCGCAATAATGTAGGAAGGCGTGGTGGGAATGCCCAAGCCCAGCACAAGCACGGTGATACAAAGCAGCACCAGCAAAAGTGCCAGATTACCTGCTGACAAATCCTTGATGATGCCGCCAAAGGCCACCACCATACCGGTGGCCGTGAGTGCGGAGACCACCACGCCCGCCCCCGCGATGGAAACCGCGAGTGGCGCCATGGTGAAGCCCGCATCGGCCAGGCTATTCAGCACGGCACGCCAGCCCATCCGCGTGCGCGCGCGCAGCAGGGAAACGCCCACCATGGCGAGTGTGGAACAGAAGGCCGCGAAATTACCGCTCCAGCGTTCTGTCATCAGATAGACCAGCAAGCCGATCGGCAACACCAGATGCGCATCCGCCAGCACTTCGCGCCAGGCGGGGATATCCTTCAGCGCCATGGGTGCAATGCCAAGCTTCTTCGCTTCAAAATGCACCGCCGCCAGGATCGCGAAATAATACATCACCGCACCAATGGCGGCCGCGACGATGATATCGCCGTAAGGGATATTGGTGATTTCGGCCATGACGAAAGCGGCGGCACCCATCACCGGCGGCATCAGCGCCCCACCCACGGAAGCGGCGGATTCAATCCCTGCGGCGACCGCCGGGCGATACCCCACGCGCATCATCAGCGGAATCGTCATCGCACCCGTGGTGATCACATTGGACACCGAAGAACCACTCATGGTGCCGAAAAGGCCTGAGGTAACAACAGCAACCTTGGCCGGCCCGCCGGTATAGCGCCCGGCGACTGCGGCGCCGAGGTTGGAAAACAGCCGCCCCGTGCCGCTACCTTGCATGAAGGCGCCAAACAGGATGAAGACCGCGATGGTGGTCGCGACTATCCCGGTCAGCGGGCCATAAACGCCGCCTGCGGTCGGCACCAGCCAGGCGGCTTCGATGATTTCATTCAGCTTGAAATTGCGCGTGTTCAGCACACCCGGCAGATGATGCCCGATGAACATGTAAAGCAGACAGCCTGCCACCATCCAGGCGAGGCCCGGTTCCACCGCGCGGCGGATCGCTTCCAGCATGGTCACCATGCAGACAATGCCAAGCGTCAGCATCAGCGGCGTGAAAGGGTCCACATATTCCATGCGGTCATTCACCGCGCCCGCATTCACAAATACCCAAAGATGCGGCGCGGCGGCAGCGATGGTCCAAAGCCAATCAAACAGGCTTGGGCGGTTTTGCGGCGAGTATTTCTGGAACGCCGGATAAAGCAGAAAAAGCGGCGGCGTGAAGACCAGCAGATGCAGGCTCCGCATTTCGATCGGCTCCGGAAAACCGAAGCCGCCGAAATAAAGATGCAGCGCCGCCCAAGCGGCCATCCAAATCGCGATGGCGCTTTTCAGCCACCCATCAAGCGCGCGCATGACGAGCCTTCTGGAGCATTTTCAAGCCAAGTGGAATCACTTGGCGGCTCGGAAAATGCGACCAAACAGAAGTTTGGTGCCTGTCTGGTGAACGTAGGTGAACCGGATAGGCACTATCGTCAGCGCGCTAATGGCTTCAGGCCGGCGGATTGGCGCCGGCTTCGCGGAAGGCGCGCACCGCGCCACCCGCCAGGGGTACACCGCGATAGGCCACCGATGCCGTCGGGTTCCAGGCGCCCATGCTGGCATGAATGGAAATCAGCCTCTGCCCGCGGTTGCGGATCAACGTGCGCGTGATCTTATAGGTCACATCATCCGGCACGCTTTCATGCACCAGGATCACGCTATCCATCATGGTTACCGGGACATCGCCTGTCATCAGCGCAGGATAGGTAGCGCCGGGCAGGATGCCCTGCGCATAGGCATATTCCTTTTGCAGATGGTCGCGCACATCCTGCGGGAAGGCGACCATGGCGCCACCGCGCCGGCCTTGCGCGATTTCGGTGAAAATCGCCGCCGGACGGGCGAGTGCGGCATAAAGATAATCCACCTGGCCATCATTATATGCGGCAGCGATATCGGCGTAGGATCCGTTCAAATAGCGCCCGCCTTCCGCCCTGATCTTATCGGGGCTGGTGCCAAGGAATTTCAGAATGCGCTGCAGCGTCATTTCATCCGTGCTGCTGCGCTGCGGGGCGGCGATTTTCAGGCCGCGCTGAGTCAGGATGGCGCGCATATCCTCAGGCCCCGCACCCTTATGGCGCAGGAAATGATGCTCGGTCGGCGAATAGCCGGTGCCAAGGCAACGAAGCTTATCATGCTTGGCGCTATAGGGTTCGATCCCCTGCACTGCGGATGCGGCAAAGGCATCAATGCCCCAACCGATCTGCGATTGGCCGTTATTGATGCGCGTGGAATTCGCAAGGCCCCCGCCCGGCACCACGCGAATTTGCAAATCTGGGTTTTCTTCCCGGATCAGGGAAGAAAGCCCCGCCGCCATGGTGTACCAGCCACCACCGACAGAACCCGCCACCCATTCCAGCGTGGTTTGCGCCGATGCGGTGCGGATGAAGGGGACGGCAAGCCCAGCGCCAAGCAGCAGGCGGCGTGAGGTTTGAAGGGTCATGATCATCTCTCCCTGATGCGGTGTTGGAACCACCCATAGGGCCTGCCGCTTTTGAAATGCGGGGCTTTTCGGGCGGCTTCCTTATCTGGATCGGAAGGCTCGCATGGGGCCACGGGCCGATGCAAGCGCCCCTTTTGCCTAAGGCTTGGGCAAACCGCCTTTGGGGCGCGGGATTCCGAATTTGTGACGCGATAAAACCCTTGCGCTTCCGGGCAAGGACAACGAAATAGCGCCCGAAGGATGAGGTGGGCTGGCAGAGTCTCGGAAAAGG
>CAIMVB010000137.1 GCA_903844785.1 uncultured Rhodospirillales bacterium
CCCGGGCGCGTTTTCGCGCGCGAACAATTGCTGGATGCAGTATGGGGCCGCGATATTCATGTGGAACCGCGCACCGTGGATGTGCATATTCGGCGCCTGCGCAAGGCAATCAACCAGGATCAGGAGGTTGATCTGATCCGCACCGTGCGTTCCGCCGGCTATGCGCTGGATTCGGACCCGGACCGGTTGGGCTAGAGCGTTTTCAAGCCAAGTGGAATCACTTGGCGGCTCGGAAAACGTGATCAAACAACGGCCTGGCCATGATAGGTCCCTTGATCGCGCATGAACGGAAACCGCCCTAAGCGCCATCTTGGCGCGCGCGCCACAAGCGCCTAATCACCGCCCTGCAAACGGCTTATGGGGATTGCGATGCGCGTTCTGGTGGTGGGCGGTGGTGGCCGCGAACATGCGCTCTGCTGGGCTTTGGCGGCATCGCCGCTGCTGACCAAACTGTTCTGCGCGCCAGGCAATGCCGGCATTGCCGAAGTGGCGGAATGTGTTGCGATTGGCGCCGAGGATATTCCGGCGTTGATCACCTTCGCCAAGGAAAAGGCCATTGATCTGGTGGTGGCGGGGCCGGAAGCGCCGCTCACGCTTGGCCTGGCCGATGCCTGCGCCGCCGCTGGCCTGAAATGCTTCGGGCCTTCCGCCGCCGCCGCGCGGTTGGAAGGCAGCAAGACCTTCACCAAGGAAGTGGCGGATGCCGCCGGCGCGCCCACCGCCGCCTGGGCGCGCTTCACCGAAGCCACCGCCGCCCGCGCCTATATTCGCGAAAAGGGCGCGCCCATTGTGGTGAAGGCCGATGGGCTCGCCGCCGGCAAGGGCGTGGTGGTGGCCTCGACCCCGGCCGAAGCTGAAGCCGCCATCGCCGATATAATGGAAGACCGTATCCATGGCGCGGCGGGGGCCTCTGTCGTCATTGAAGAATGCATGGTGGGTGAGGAAATTAGCTTCTTCGCGCTATGTGATGGCGAAACCGCTTTGCCGTTGGGCGCCGCGCAGGATCATAAGCGTGTGGGTGATGGCGATATTGGCCCCAATACCGGCGGCATGGGTGCTTATTCCCCGCCACCGATTTTCACCGATGCGCTGCAGCAAGATGTGATGGCGCGCATCATCCGCCCCGTACTGGCCGAAATGGCGCGGCGCGGCGCGCCCTTCAAAGGCGTGTTGTTCGCTGGGCTGATGATCACGGCGGAAGGCCCGAAGCTGATTGAATTCAATGTGCGGTTTGGCGACCCCGAATGTCAGGTGCTGATGCTGCGCTTGAAATCGGATTTGCTGCCGGCCTTGCTGGCCGCCTGTGATGGCGAATTGGCGCGGTTTGATCTGCGCTGGGAAGCCTTGCATGCGCTGGTGGTGGTGATGGCCGCGCGCGGTTATCCGGGCAGCTATGCCAAGGGCAGCGAAATCCGCGGCCTGGAAGCCGTAGGCCAGGTGCCTGGCGTGCAGGTTTTCCACGCCGGCACGGCACGGCGCGAAGATGGTGCCTTGATTGCAACCGGTGGGCGCGTTTTGGGCATTGCCGCTACCGGCAAAACGCTGCGGGAAGCGCGGGATGCGGCTTACGCTGCTGTGGACCTGCTCGATTGGCCGGGCGGCTTTTGCCGGCGGGATATTGGCTGGCGGGCATTGAACTGATCGCCCCTTGCCGACTCGGGGCGCTTCCGGCCATTGAGGCTTCGTGTTGCACCTGATCAAACTTTCCGTTGGACCCAAGGATGTCGCGGCGCTGGCGGCCTTGCAGGCGGCCCGCCTGAAGCAGGATCCGCCCTTGCGCGCCTGGACGCGCATGTTCCCCAAACGTGTGGAGGAACTCTGCAATGGCGGTTCGATCTATTGGGTGATTGGCGGCTTTGTGCGCGTGCGCCAGCGCATTCTGGAAATCCGTGAGGAAGAATGGGACGACCAGACCCCCTGCGCGGCTTTGGTGCTGGACCCGGAATTGGTGCTGGTAGAAGCGCGACCCATGAAGCCCTTCCAGGGCTGGCGCTATTTGAAGCCGGAAGAAGCACCGGCGGATGTCAATAATTCCCGCCCCACAACCCGGGGGCTGGAAGCGCTGCCGCCTAAACTCAGGCGCGATCTAGCGGAACTTTGCCTGATCTGAGCCTAGGGTAATCTTGCCGAAAATTAAGCTGCCGCTCACCACAATGAGAGGTGTGTAGTGCCACAGTGACGTTGTCGCGCGGCTCATTCCCGGCATGCCGCGCTGCAACTGGTCCGTCTTCGGGCGGTACCTCTGGGCTGGCTGGTTAGATCCGGCCGGCCCTATTTTTTTGCCGCTTCGGCTTCCAACAAGGAAAGCAAGCCTTCCAGCAATTGCGCGGGGGAAGGCGGGCAGCCAGGGATCAACAAATCCACCGGCAGCACCGCGCCAATGCCATTTTCCACAGCGTAGGAACCTTTGAAGACGCCGCCATCCACGGCGCAATCACCAACCGCCACCACCCAGCGTGGTTCGGGCGTGCTGGCCAAAGCGCGTTCCAGGGCTTCGCGCATATTCAGGCAGGCAGGGCCTGTCACCAGCAGCACATCGGCATGTTTAGGGGAAGCGACAAAGCGCAGCCCAAAGCGTTCCAGATCATACGCCACGTTTTGCAGCGCATTCACTTCCAATTCGCAGCCATTGCAGGAACCGCTATCCACTTCCCGGATTGCAAGGCTCCGCCCCAATCGCGCGCGGCTTGTCGCGGCCAGTCTTTCGCCAAGCGCCTGGATGGTCTCACGCGGTAGCAGTGGCGCTTCATCGGTCAGCGGTTTCGCGAATAGCGCGCGGGCGAGCTTGGGCCACAGCATCACAAATCCACCCCGCTATAGGAACAATTGAAGGATTTATTGCACAGCGGGAAATCGGCCACGATGTTGTCTTCAATCGCGGCTTCCAAAAGCGGCCATTGCAGCCAGGAAGGATCGCGCGGGAAAATGCCGCGGATCAGCCCGCCATCATCCAGCCTGACCCAATGAAGGCATTCACCGCGAAAGCCTTCAATCATCGCAACCCCTTCGCCCGCGCGCACGGGCAGGGGTGCCATCAATTCACCCGCTGGCAGGTTGGTCAGCAATTGCCGCACAAGGGCGATGGATTGGCCGAGTTCCGCCACGCGAATGCGTAGCCTCGCATCCACATCGCCCGCTTCCAGTACCGGCACATCAAATGCAAGCACGGGATAGGGGTGGTTTTGCGGCAGACGGCGTGCATCAAAATCGCGGCCAGATGCGCGGCCCACATGCCCGCCAGCGGCAAAGCCGCGCGCCAATTCAGGGCGCAAAAACCCTGTTGTCACCATGCGGTCCTGCAAGCTGGCATGGGCTTCATAAATTTGCATCAGCGCTGGAATTTCGGCTTCTACCGCATCCAGCGCCGCCAGAATTGCCTCGGCCCCGCGTGGCGCGATATCGGGCGCAACGCCGCCGGGCAGAACGCGGTCCATCATCAGCCGATGGCCGAAAGCGGCCGCAATGGCGCGCAGCACACCTTCACGTAAAAAGCCACAACGCGCATGCGGAAAGGCGAAGGCGGCATCATTGCAGATGAAGCCCCAATCATTCAGGTGATTATGGATGCGTTCCAATTCCAACATCAACGCACGCAAATGCAGCGCGCGCGGAGGTGGTGCCACGTCAAGCGCCGCTTCCACCGCTGCTGAAAAGGCCCAGGAATGCGCCACCGTGGTATCGCCCGAAAGCCTGGCCGCATAACGCACCGCCGCGCGTGGCGAGGTGCCGAACATGAGCGAGAGCGTACCCTTATGCTTGTAGCCAAGCCGCTGTTCCAGCCGCACCACCACTTCTCCCTGCACGGAAAAGCGGAAATGCCCGGGTTCAATCACGCCGGCATGAATGGGGCCAACCGGGATTTGGTGAATGCCATCACCTTCCACCGGCAAAAATTCGGGCTGCGGAGGCTCGCCGGAAAAGGGAATGGGTTTGGCAGCTAGTGGATGGCGCAAGGGCCAGCGCCCGTGATCCAGCCAGGGGCGCAAATCCACCGCGCCTTCCGCATGATGACCCCATAATTCCAGGATCATGCGTTCAAAGCGCACCGCGCCGGGGCGCGCGGGTGAAAGCGCTGCGTAATATCCGCCCGTCACAGGGGTGGAAGCCAATACGGCTTCACCGCTTGATTCATGCAGAAAACACGCATGGATCTGCGCGCTATCCGCCCAAATACCTAATAACGCCATTGCCGGTTCCTGCATCAGGGCTGCCGGTAATTGCCCCCAAGCACTCGGCGAAAGCAGAAAACGTTCATAAGGTTGCGTGCCTTGCGGATAGCCGCCGCAGATCAATTCGGAAGCCGGGCCCATCATCCGATTATCCCCGCCGCAGCACCAAGCATGCCGGTGAATATCGCCGGCATGGCAAGGCCAAGGATCAGCGCCACCGCCAGATGCAACCAAAGCGGCGCCAGTACCGCAGCGCCACCAGTGGCGGCCGCCAGATCAGGCGATGCGGTGCCGAAACAAAGCGCTTGCAGCGTGTGGATCAGTGCAGTCATCGCCACCACCAGGCCAAGCGCCAGCGTCGCAGCAAGCCAAGGCTGCGCGGCCATGGCCGCAGTCAGCACGCCATATTCGGAAGCAAACAGCAGAAAGGGTGGAAGTCCGGCAATGGCGCCAATCGCCAAAGCCAAGCCCCAGCCAAGCCAGGGATCGCTTGCGATCAGCCCGGAAATATCGGCCAATTTCTGGCTGCCCTTTTGCTGCGCGGCGCGACCAACGCCAAAAAATATCGCGCTTTTCACCAGCGAATGGCCGATCATGTGCAACAGGCCTGCCAGATTCGCCGCCGGGCCGCCAATACCAAAGGCAAAGGCGGCGATGCCCATATGTTCAATGGAACTCCAGCCGAAAAAGCGCCGCGCATCGCGCCGCCGCCAAAGCGCAAGAGACGCAAGCAGCACGGAAGCCAGCCCAAGCGCCATCAGCAAAGGGCCTGTTGTAATCGTATCAGGATGCGCGCCGATAATCGCCTTGGCGCGCAGCACAGCCAGCATGGCGGCATTGAGCAAAAGCCCTGACAGAACGGCGGAAATCGCAATCGGCCCTTCGGCATGGGCATCAGGCAGCCAGGAATGCAGCGGCACCAAGCCCGCCTTGGTCCCATAGCCCACCAGCAGGAAAACGAAGGCAAGGTTCAGCGTATCTGCATCACACCGCGCGGCAACGCGCTTCAGCGCCGCCCAGGAAAGCCCACTTTCCGCATCCAATAGCGCCTGCGCGGCGGAATAAAGCAGGATGGTGCCAAATAGCGCCAGGGCAATGCCAAAGCCGCAAATCATGAAGAACTTCCACGCCGCTTCCATTGCCGCGGGCGTGCGATGCACCGCCACCATCAATACGCTCGCGAGTGTGGCGATTTCAATCGCGACCCACAGCACGCCCAGATTATCCGAAAGCAGCGCCAGATATTGCGCGCCAAGAAAAACCTGAAAGGCCGCATGATAAGCGCGGATGCGCCAATGATCAAAGCCTTCCCCCGCGATCATCGCCGCCGAGAAGATAGCAGTTGTCAGCGCCACAAAAGCCGCCAGCAGCACAAAGGGCAGGTTCAGCGCATCAATCCGCGTCCAGCCCTGTTCGCCATGCGGTACCGTGAACAGCGCAATGGCCAGCAGAAAGGAACTGGCGGCGCAACCGATATTCACCGCCGCCGCAACGCGCAGCCTTGGGAACGACAGAAGCAGTAATGCACCCACCCAAGGCAAGAATACCATGATCCAGGGCAGCGGCATCATTCGCCCTCCCCCCGATGTGATTGCAGGCTTTCGGTATCCAGGCTTTGGAAGCTTTCGCCCATTTGCAGTGCAAAGACGCCGGCGATCACCGCCAGCATCAGCACCAGCGCGGCGGTGGAAAGTTCCATCACCAGCGGCATACCAGCCACGCCAACTGCGGCCAGGATCAAGCCATTTTCCAGGCTGAGCAGCCCGATTACCTGGCTGATCAGATTGCGCCGCGTGATCATCATCAAGCCGCCCAGCAGTACGACAGAAAGCGCGAGTGCCAAATCTTCCCGCGCCAAGGCACGCTGCCCGGCGGTGGCGGGCAGCACCACCATCATCGCGAAGCCCGCCAAAGCAACTCCTGCGATGAGGGACGCACCAATGCCAAGCGCGGGATCAACACCGCGTTGCAGATTAAAGCGCCGCACAAGCCGATGCAGCGCATAGGGGATCAGCACCGCCTTGGCGCCAAAGGCAATCGCTGCCGTCACGTAAAGCCCTGTGACACCCTGCACATAGCCCTGCCACGCGGCGGCGAGTGCGAGCAACGCGCCTTGCGTGGCGAAGGCATTGATCACCGCCGAAATCCGCCTTTGGTAGAGCAATACGAAGGATAGCAGCAGCACCGCGCCGCCCAGCAAATGCGCCAGATCATAGGGAAGCTGCCCGAAAGTCATGACAGCCCCGTCGAGACAAAAAGGAACACCGCACCCAGCAAGCCGAGCAGCAGCGCCGCACCCAGGAATTCCGGTACGCGAAAGACACGCATTTTGGCGATCGCGGATTCAAACACCGCCAGCGCAAAACCAAGTGCGGCCATTTTCACCATGAACACGAGCAAGCCGATCACCCAAGCGATTGGCCCCGCCCCCGGCGCCGCCATGCCAAAGGGCAAAAAGGCCGCCGCCAATAATGCGAGCCAGAGCGTCAGGCGCAAAGATGCCTGGAAATCCCAGAGCGCCAAATGCCGGCCTGATGCTTCCAGGATCATCGCCTCATGCACCATGGTCAGTTCCAGATGCGTGGCGGGATTGTCCACGGGAATGCGTGCGTTTTCCGCTACCGCCACCGCCAGCAAAGCGACCGCCGCGAAACCAAGTGACACGCGCAGCCCAAGCGCACCTTCCTGGAAGATGCCAGTAATCACATCCAGATTCGTCGTGCCGGCCAGAATGGCGAAGATCAGCGCCACCAAGACCAAAGCAGGTTCCGCAAGCGCGGCAAAGGCCATCTCACGCGTCGCGCCCAAACCGCCAAAGGCCGTGCCCACATCCATCCCCGCCAGCGCCATGGCAAAACGCGATAGCGCCAAAAGCCCAGCAATCAGCAGCAAATCCGCAAAAGGCGCCAGCACCATGCCGCGTGCAAAGCTTGGCACCAAAGCGGCCGCCAATACCGCCGCTGCAAGCGCCATATAAGGCGCGGCGCGCGAAATGGCGGAGGCGTTTTCCGCCAGAACCGGGCGCTTTTTCAACAGCTTCAGCACATCGCGCCAGGCTTGCAGCGGATGCGGCCCGCGCCTGCCCATCAGCCTTGCCTTTAACCAACGCACACACCCCGTCAGCACCGGCGCCAGCGCCAGGATCAACGCCAGATGCAAAAGCTGCGTCAGCAGGCCAGTGAGGATGCTCATGTCCGTTCCAGCCAAATCAGCAACGCCATCAGCGCCAGCAGCACCGCAAAACCAAGCGCGAGACATTGCCTGAGCGAGAAATCGCGCAAGCGTTCGGCCAGCGCCGCCAGCCTATCCCGCGCGCGGGGCAAGGGCCCGGTGATCAGCGCCAAAACAGGATCATGAAAACCTGCCCGCAAGCGTGCCGGCGCGGTGGTGCCGGGGGGTGGCATCTCCACGGCTTCGCGCGCCGCCAGCAGGGTTTTGCCCAGCATGCGCCGCAAGGGTTGCGCCATGCCGGCGGCCGAGACCTGTGTTGCGGGATCGCCAAAGGGCAAATGATGCGGCGGCGCGATGAAGCCGCAATCCCAGGCTGGGCCGCGCATAATCCCCGGCGCTTGCCGGCGCGCAAGAAACACCGCCGCGCCACCAATCAGCAGCAGCAGAACGAAGATGATCAGCGGCGCATAACCCGCGCCACCTTCCGCCACCGTTACTGTCACGCCACCAAGTGCAGAGAGCCCCGCCCCCGCACCGGTCAGCAAGCGCAGCGCTGGCGCGGCGAGTTCCAGCAAATAGCCCGGCATCAAGCCGAAAAGCAGCGTGAGACCCGCCGGCAGGATCAACGCCGCGCGCGCCATGCCGGAAATTTCGGTCGCACCTGCGGCGCGCGGGCTGCGTGGGCGGCCCAGAAACACCAGCCCGTAGAAGCGCAGCATGGCCGCCGCACCAAGCGCTGCCGCCAGCGCCGCCATGGCTGTGGCGGCCGCCGCGCCAATCTGAAAGGCAAGATCGCCAACGCGCCAAGCCGCAATCAATGCCTGCAACAACAACCATTCAGAAGCAAAGCCCGAAAGCGGCGGCAGTGCGGCGGCGGCAGCGGCGCCCACCAGCACCAGCCCGGCGGTCCAGGGCATGGCGTGGATCAAGCCGCCCAGCCTATCCATCCGGCGTGATGCCGCGCCATGCAGCACCTCTCCGGCGCCCAGGAACAGCAGCGTCTTGAACATGGCGTGGTTCAGCGCATGCAGCAGCGCAGCCCCCGCCGCCACGGCGGAAAGCGCACCCAAATCCGCCGC
>CAIMVB010000138.1 GCA_903844785.1 uncultured Rhodospirillales bacterium
CAGCGACCCGAAGACAACGGTCCATAGCCCGCCAATCTTATCCGAAAGCCAGCCCCAGAATTGCCGCGCCATGAAGGCGGCGAAAGTCAGCACGGAAAGCATCAGCGCGCCACGCGATGCCGTAATGCCAAGATCACCACAAAACGCCACAAGATGCGCCGCCGGCATGGCCATGGGTATGCAACATAGGAAGGAACAGAAAGCCAGCAGGAAAAAGGCCAGATTGCCATTCATGCCAAGCACGCGCGCACCTGGCTGCATTTTCTCAGCGAAACTGCCGGTGGTTGGTTGTGCCGGCGGCGGGCGTAACACCAGCGCGGCCAGTGGCACCGCAATCGCCGCCACCAAAAGCCCGTAGCCGAACATGGTGCGCTGCCAGCCAAAGGCGGCAATGGCGCGTTCAAAGATCGGCGGCCACAAAAACCCCGCGACATATTGCCCGGAAGCCACCAGCGCCAAAGCCGTGCCGCGGCGCCTATCAAACCAAAGCGAGACATAAGCCAGCATCGGCGGAAACAACGCGCCATTGCCGAATAACCCCACACCCAGCCCAAACCCCACCAGCAGCGACCAGCTTTCCCCGAAGGAGGCCAGCATCAACCCAAGCGCCACCGCAAAGCCGCCAATCATGGCGACTAGCCTTTGGCCAAAGCGCGCCACCATCATGCCGCAGACCATGCCGCCAATGGCGGTGCCGAAATAAGCGAGTGAATTGGCGAGTGATGGCAATGAACGGCCGGCCCCAAAATCCTCGGCAATCTGCACTAGGCCAACCACCACCGTGATGGGCCCCCCAGCAGCGAGGGAGAGCATGATCACCGCCGTGGTGGCGACCAGCCAGGAATAGCGCGTCTCAATACTGCCCTGATCCGTTGCGGCCACGCGTTTATTCCCTGTGTTCTGGGCGCAGCCTCCCCGAGGATGCGCCACTCCGCAAGCCCTGCCATTGCGGCAGTGACCTAGTGTATGCTGTGCTTGAACCAGGAGGCCGCCATGCTGATCATGCTCGCCCTACTTGCACTTGGCCCATGCGTTGAAGCGCCCGCCATGCCCGCACCGCAACAAAGCGAAACCCCTGCGCCGCCGCGCCCTGACCCGAGCTTTCCGCGCCCACCGCGTAGCTGTACGCCACCCGCGCCGCCGACAAGCTGATGGCGCCACCCATTGTCATTCTAACCGGTGCGGGGATTTCTCAGGAATCGGGGATCGCCACCTTTCGCGATGCGGATGGGCTTTGGGCGCGGCATCGCATTGAAGATGTCGCCACACCGGAAGCCTTCGCGCGCAATCCGGATTTGGTGCAGCGGTTCTACAACGCACGCCGCGCGCAGCTTCTGGACCCTGCCATTCAGCCAAACGCGGCGCATCTTGCGCTGGCGCGGCTGGAAGCCGCCTGGCCCGCGCCGGTGCTGCTGGTGACGCAGAATATTGATGGCCTGCATGCCCGCGCCGGATCCCGCAACCTTATTCCCATGCATGGCGAATTGCAGAAAGCACGCTGCCTTGGCTGCGAAGGTGTGGTTGATTGGCAGCAAGACATCACGCCGCAATCCGCCTGCCCGGCCTGTGGCGCGGTGGGCCGGCTGCGCCCGCATGTGGTTTGGTTCGGCGAAATGCCACTCCAGATGGAACGCATCCAAGCCGCTTTATATGAATGCGGCCTGTTCATTTCCATCGGCACATCAGGCCAAGTTTATCCCGCCGCTGGCATGGTGCGCGAAGTACGGGGCCAGGCGCGCTGTGTGGAATTGAATCTGGAAGAAACCGAAGGCACCGCGCTGTTCCACGAAGCGCATCACGGCCCCGCCACGCAGATTGTGCCAGCATTTGTGGAGCGCCTAATCGCCTCATGCGGCTGATTTTGGCGCTGCTATTGTGCTTCACGCTGCCTGCCGTTGCACAAATGCCGGGGCTGAACCCAGGCCGAGATCCGCGCCTGCCCGTGCCGGCGGCGCATCCGCCCTGGCATGCGGTGGCGCTGCTGGAAGCGGAAGGCATTGGTATTTGCACCGGGGCCATGCTGGCGCCTGCTGTGCTGCTGACCGCCGCGCATTGCCTGAAGGATGCCGCTGGTACGGCGCTACTGCCGCCCACACAGCTCCGCGTCACCCTGGGCGGGGCCGAGGCGCACGGCGTCGCGCTGCGTATTGGCGCTGGCTTTGATCCTGCCCGTGAAGCGCCCTGGGCCGCGGATTGGGCGCTGGTTTCGCTGAACCGCCCAATTGGCGCCGGCCGCGTGCTGCCCCTGCTGCGTGAAACACCGCCCGAAGGCAGCATCCTTGCCCTGCCCGGCTTTCAACGCGATGCGCCCGGCACGCTGCTGGTGGACCCTGCCTGCCGCTATTTGGGCCTGCGGCGCATTGAAG
This sequence comes from uncultured Rhodospirillales bacterium, assembly GCA_903844785.1. Classification (GTDB taxonomy): domain Bacteria; phylum Pseudomonadota; class Alphaproteobacteria; order Acetobacterales; family Acetobacteraceae; genus Neoroseomonas. Next base: position 2,367 of record CAIMVB010000138.1, read on the forward strand.
GGGAAGGCGTGATGCTGGCGCATGATTGCGCCGGCACCACGGGTTCTTCCGGCGGGCCCTTGCTGCTGCGCGGCGCCGATGGTCGCTTTGCGATTATTGGTGTGCAGAGCAAAGGCATGCTGGGCCGCGCCGGTGGCCTGGCCGTGCCGGCCCTGCTTATTCCCTTGCCCTAGTGTGGGGCCCGTTCACATGTGTTCACGGGAACCATACTAGATTCTTGTTTGAGCGTATTTTCCAAGCCGCCAAGTGATTTCACTTGGCTTGAAAATGCGCGCGCGTTGTTTGATCGTATTTTCCGAGCCGCCAAGTGTTTCCACTTGGCTTGAAAATACTCAGCGCAGCGCCCCTTCCGGCTTGGGTGAAGCGCCAGAGGCATTGCCCGCCGAACGCCCGGCATCCACCGGCAGGGTCTGCCCCGTGATCCAGCGTGCGGCGCCTGAGGCCAAAAAGCACGCGGCTTCCGCGACATCCCAGGCGCTGCCTTCGGTTTTCAACATGCCCGATTGCGCACGCTGCTGGCGCAATTCTTCGGTCATGCCGCGCGATGCCACCATGGGCGTATAGACATAACCAGGCGCCACTGCATTGACGCGGATATTATCCGCACCGTGATGCCCGGCCATGGCACGCGTCATTTGCACAATGGCGCCCTTGGTGGTGGCATACAGCAAGCCCGGATGCCCCGCGCGCAGCCCGGCCACCGATGAAAGGTTCACAATAGCCCCGCCACCCACTTTACGCATTTCCGGCACGGCATATTTCGCCATGAGCATGACTGATTTCACATTGACCTGCATGGCGTAATCCCAGGCTTCCGGGTCCACGCCTTCCGCATTGCCGGCGGGGCCACTGATGCCGACATTATTGACCAGAATATCAATCCGCCCCCAAAGCCTGACCGCTTCCGCCACCGCCGCCGCGCAATCATCGGCTTTTGAGACATTGGCTTCCTTGAGCGCACAGGTGCCACCTTCGGCCGCTATCAGGCGCGCTGTTTCTTCCAATGCCGCACGGTCCACATCCAAACACAAAACCTTGGCGCCGCGCGCTGCCATCAGCACGGCAATGGCGCGCCCATTGCCGATAGTGGTGCCGCCCGCGCCGGGGTTCCGAGAGCCAGCGCCGGTGACAATGGCGACTTTGCCGGTGAGGCGCGTGTTGTCTTGCATGGGTGGGGGTCCTCCTGGAGCACAGGGTGCACCGGGAGGAGGGTGGGGGGAAGGGGGTGCCAGAAAAACAGTCGGCTCTCCCCAATGCCACCCGATCCCAGCTAAAGCTTCATTTTACGAAGCATGCTTATGATTTCTTACGTACAGCGATTCCTATCGAAGTTCCGACAAAAAGCTTTCGGAGAGCTACCTTTAGGTGCACCGGGGAATGTGGCGGCAAATCAATCACCTCATCCAACATTTTTTCCCCGGGATGCAGATTAAGCGGCCATGCACGATGCCCTTCTTCATTGAGCGCGCTTAATAGATCAACAATATCGCGTTTTCGAAAAATGGAAGAGCTAGGATGCTCAAAGGTCTCATCATTAGACGAAAGATTAAATTCCGTTGTGTGAATTGCAAATCCGCCCGGCTTAAGGCAACCAAGGCTATTGCGAATGAAGTCCAGCCCGTGCCGTAAGGAGCCTAGATGCTCTAGTGCACAAGCAGACCAGCAGCCGTCGAAGCCGCGGATGTCTGCCGGAATATGATTCATGTCTGCGTGGCGAAAACTCACGAGTTTGTCGAACCTCTGGCGGTCAACGAGCATCGGCTTATAGAGAGCGTCAACATTCTGGCTGTATTGATGCCCTCGTCCCCAACTCGCCCCAACGATTTCTGGCGGAGCATCCGTAGCTAAAATTTCTACTTCACGTGAAGCGAAGTAACTTGGTAATTTTTCACGCCCACAGCCAAAACCAACTAATCGGCGTCCGGGCGCTAGAACTCCTGCCTTTTTGAAGGCAGCTATAATCCAAACAAATTCCCATTGTTTGCGGTGCGGCCTTGGAGTTACCTTCAATTCTCTGCAGATTGCAGCGTATTCGTCCGATACTATTTGTCCATGGGTACAAAGCTGGCTGACCGGATCTCGTAAGTCTGGCGGCGTCAGGCGCCACTCCAGTTCTTTCTCGGGGGGGGTTAAAAGAAATAGCGGCGCACGAAATTCTTTGTAAAAGCTATCTTCACTAAATACCGGTGACGCGTCGTGAAGTTTTTTAATTAGTGCTCTCCGTAATGCTATCATGGAACCTAGTCTGCTGAGTTGCGCAAGCTCTGTTTGTCCTTTTGGCTCCCTATTTAGCATTAGGCGGATGGCAACAATAACATCCTCTCTCCGGAGTGAGCCATTTGGGGGATTACCGTCCGCACCTTCTCGCTCCTCATCTATCTTGACATTCTCTATTCCATCTATTGTGGAATCAGGGCCTTGTTGCTTTAGATCAGTGAGAATTTTGAGGATCTGACTATTATTTGCAAGATTATTAGCCCGAGAGACCTCTTTGATTGCTTTGTCAATCGCATCTTCCCAAATCAGCACCCGAACGGGTCCCGAAATCTCTTGCGTTGATCCTACCTTCAGGCGGCTTTTCAAGGACGCAGCAAATCTACGAATACTCATTTACCAAACAACTTCCGTACCCACAGATTCGGCTCAAAATCCAAAAATCTGATCCCATCCCACCCATCGGCCGCTTGGAAATCGGCCATATTCAGGATTTGGATCCTTCCAAGTTTCTCAAACTTGATGGCCCTCGCGGCAAAGGCGCTGATTAGATACACATCCTTGGCGTCAAAGAATTTCACCCAATCCTGAAAATGCACCACACTGGCTTCAACCAAATCAGGCTCATAAATGGCGCAGACAGTATCTGCGCGCGGGAAGGGCACCAATTCATACATGCCGAAATGCGAAAATTTGCGGTCGCCCTTCGCCTTTCGCTTCAGTAGTGAATCCTTTGCTGCGGCCCAAATCTCATACTCCAGCCTCACAACACTCGGGTGGGCCGGCGGCAAAAAGCGCTTGCCCCAAAAAAGATCACCTTTGTTGGAAAGATATTTTTCGAAAATTACGCCTCCGGGCGGGGGTTCAGGCAAGGCTTGGATACTGTCAACAGGCACCAGATTTTTGTCGCTGGGCCAGGACCCAGAAGTTTTGACAAAGGTGCCAATGGTTTTAAATGAGGCAGGCGAATACTTTTCCCGATACAGTTTCCACAACACCCGATGGCCCTTGCCTTGGGTCGGGTAACGCAGAAGCTTGAACCGCCACGACACATTTTTGAAAAGGTCATCCCACATCTCAGCATCGGAAGACCAATGATTCTCATAGGACTTACGCCAACCCCACTCACCCTTTTCCGAAAAAGAGCCGAAATCAATACAAACAAATTCATAGTTCGACAGAAGTTTTTCCAGGAATTCACGCGCCTTATCCAGGGACCTTCCAATCAGGTGATGCAAGACATTCAGCAATAGAACTCCATTCGCCTTCGGCAATTGCTCGACAGGCATTGCCAGGATATCGCCGCCCAAAAATTCCATCTGCGGCCGATGATGCGTGATGATATTTTCAAGATCATTGCAGTAAGATTTCTGGACGATACCAAGATCGATCAAGGACGCAGAAATCAGACCATCATTGCAGCCAATATCAAGAATCATTGACCCAACGGGAATGGCCTGCGCGAGCGTTTCGATGCGGAGCGCCACTGTCGAACCCGCTGAAGCCAAATTGTAATAACCACGTTGCGCCGCACGCGTCATAGCCGCACCTGCTTAAGAAATGAAAATCATATATTGTTTTATGATAATATACAAAATTACGAAAAAGCAAATAATAATCAAAATCTGATTTGGTTGTCTTGCTTGTCCGCCTTTAAGCGACCGCCCTCACGTCCCAAAAAACAAGGCGCCACGAGGGCGCCTCGAGGATCAGGCGGGCGGGTAAGCCGCCATTGCGGAACGCCCGTCTTAAGATATTGGGAAGAACCGCCCCCCTACCTCACCCTATTCGCCACCAGCTCATCCACCACCGCCGGATCGGCGAGTGTGCTGGTATCGCCCAGCCCATCCACCTCATTCGCGGCAATTTTGCGTAAGATACGGCGCATGATTTTGCCGGAACGGGTTTTCGGCAGGCCCGGCGCCCATTGAATGGCATCGGGCGTGGCGATGGGGCCGATTTCCTTCCGCACCCAGGCGACCAATTCCTTGCGGAGCACATCGGTCGCCTCCACGCCCGCCTTCAGCGTGACATAGGCGTAAATGCCCTGGCCCTTGATGTCATGCGGCATGCCAACCACGGCGGCTTCCGCAACCGCCGGGTTCGCCACCAGCGCGCTTTCAATCTCGGCCGTGCCCATGCGGTGGCCGGCCACGTTAATCACATCATCCACGCGGCCCGTGATCCAGTAATAGCCATCGGCATCACGCCGCGCGCCATCGCCGGTGAAATACATGCCCTTGAAGGTGGAAAAATAGGTCTGCACGAAGCGTTCATGGTCGCCATAAACCGTGCGCATCTGCCCGGGCCAGCTATCCAGGATCACCAGGTTGCCCTCGGTCGCGCCATCCAGAAGCTTACCTTCACCATCCACCAAAGCGGGCATCACGCCTGGCAGCGGCAGCGTGGCGGAACCTGGCTTTTGCGCCACCGCACCCGGTAGGGGGGAGATCAGAATCCCGCCGGTTTCCGTCTGCCACCAGGTATCCACAATCGGGCAGCGGGAATCACCCACCACGCGATAATACCAAAGCCAGGCTTCGGGGTTGATCGGTTCACCCACGCTGCCCAGAATCCGCAGGCTCGATCGGTCATGCTTCTGCACGGGCGCTTCACCATCGCGCATCAAGGCGCGGATCGCGGTGGGCGCGGTGTAGAAGATATTCACCTTATGCTTCGCCACCACCTGCCAGAAACGCCCGGAATCCGGCCAGCTCGGCACGCCTTCAAACATCAGCGTGGTGGCACCATTCGCCAGCGGACCATAGACAATATAGCTATGCCCGGTCACCCAGCCGACATCGGCGGTGCACCAATAAATCTCGCCATCGCGGTAATCGAACACCTTTTCATGCGTGTAAGATGCCCAAACCATATAGCCGCCGGTGGTGTGCAAAACGCCCTTGGGCTTGCCCGTGCTGCCTGAGGTATAAAGGATGAAAAGCGGGTCTTCCGCGCCCATTGGCTCGGGCTCACAGGTCTCCGGCTGGCCGGCGGTGATTGCATCCCACCAATGATCGCGGCCGGACATCATCTCAACGCTGCCGCCGGTATTGCGCGCGACGATCACGTGCTTGATGGAAGAACAGCTTAGCAGCGCTTCATCCGCATTCACCTTCAGCGGCACGCGCCGGCCACCGCGGCGGCCTTCATCGGCGGTGATCAGCATGACGCATTCGGAATCCTGAATGCGGGACGCCAAGCTATCGGGCGAAAACCCACCAAAGACGATGGAATGCACAGCGCCAACGCGGGCGCAGGCCAACATGGCAACCGCCGCTTCCACGATCATGGGTAGATAGATGCAAACGCGGTCGCCCTTCTTCACGCCAAGCTTGCGCATGGCATTGGCCAATTTGCAGACGCGCGCATGCAATTCGCGATAGGTCACCTTGGCATCGGCGGCGGGATCATCGCCTTCCCACAGGATCGCCACCTGATCACCGCGCGTCGCCAAATGCCGATCAAGGCAGGAGACGGAGGCATTCAGCACGCCATCTTCAAACCATTTGATCGAAACATTGCCGTTGACATCGGTGTTCTTGATCGTGGTCGGCGCCGGCTTCCAGGCAATGCGCTGGGCTTCTTCGCGCCAGAAGGCTTCGGGGTTCTTGGCCGCCGCGTCATACATGGCCGCACGCTGCGCTTCCGTCACGCGCGCCTTGGCGACGATTTCGGGTTTCAGCGCAATCAATTCATCAGCCATGGCCGGGTCCTCCCCCTGTTTCGGTCTGCATATCGGGCGGAATGTGCGTCCGGGATTTGCAGAACGTCAATCTTTCGGGGCGGCATCAAGCCCTGAAAATGACAAAACCCGCCCCGGGAAGGGGCGGGCCTGTAGCTCTCCGGCGGGCTGTGGCACTCTGCCCGCCGGTTTTGCCGTGGGTTTAGCGGGCGGCGCCGCCCGCAGGGGCTGCGGGTGTTGCCGCTCGGGCTGGGCCATTGCCCTGATGGCTACGCACCTGGCCGGTTGCGGCGGCATCACCGGGCTTGGCGGCGGCCGGCGCCTGAACGGCGGGGCGGCTGCCCTGGGCGGGGGTGGTGCTCGCTGCCCCCTGGGCGAAGGCCGCGCCGCTCAGCGCGAAAGCAAGGCCGGTGGCGAGAAGAGAAGTCCTGGTCATGTAGCGCATCTTGTCCTCCTATGTTGAACTGTGCGCCAGGAGATATGACCCCGCCGGCAAGGCGGCCTTGCGACAAGCTCAAGGTATTTTCAGGACTTTTGCGGCGGCGCCGTGGCGGGCATGGCGCGATTGCGGCACGGATGCGCGGGAAAAACCTTAGTTTCGTGGCAAGCGCGCGGCACTCGGCGCATCCGGATTCTGCGCGCGGTGGCGTAGCAGGTGGTCCGCCAGCACCAGCGCCATCATGGCTTCGCCCACCGGCACGGCGCGGATGCCAACACAAGGGTCGTGGCGGCCCTTGGTGATGATCTCCACGTCTTGGCCGAAGCGATCCACCCCCAGCCGAGGTTCAAGAATGGAACTTGTGGGTTTGACGGCGAAGCGCGCCACAATCGGCTGGCCCGTGCTGATGCCACCCAGAATGCCGCCGGCATGATTGGCCTGGTAATCCACCAATCCGCCCGCACCCATGCGCATTTCATCCGCATTGGCCGTGCCGGTCAGGCTAGCGGCGGCGAAGCCATCGCCGATCTCAACGCCCTTGACGGCATTAATGCCCATCAGCGCGCTGGCCAAATCCGCATCCAGCTTGCTGTAGATGGGGGCACCCAGGCCGGGGGGCACGCCTTCGGCCACAACCTCAATCACCGCACCCACTGAATTGCCGGATTTGCGCAGCCCCAGCAGCTGTTCTTCCCAGCGCGCGGCTGCGGCGCGGTCTGGGCAGAAGAAGTCGTTTTCATCCACCGCCGCCCAATCCCAGGCAGCCCGGTCCACCGCATCCCCGCCCATCGCCACCAAGGCACCACGAATACGCACGCCATCGCCCAGTACCTTGCGCGCAATGGCGCCGGCGGCAACGCGCATGGCGGTTTCCCGCGCGCTCGAACGCCCGCCGCCGCGATAATCGCGAATGCCGTATTTCAGCTCATAGGCAATATCGGCATGGCCGGGGCGGAAACGATCCTTGATTTCCCCGTAATCCTTGGAACGCTGATCGGTGTTTTCGATCATCAGCGAAATCGGCGTGCCGGTGGTCTGGCCTTCAAATACGCCGGACAGAATCCGCACCTGATCCGCTTCCTGGCGTTGCGTCACGAATTTGGATTGGCCAGGCCGGCGCCGGTCCAGAAAGGGCTGGATATCCGCTTCCGTAAGCCCAAGGCGCGGCGGCGCGCCATCCACCACGCAGCCAATCGCTGGCCCATGGCTTTCGCCCCAGGTGGTTACGCGGAAAAGATGGCCGAAGCTGTTATGCGACATAAGGGCGGTCTATCCCGCACTCTGGCGCGGGACAAGCGCAGGGAAAACCGCCCATGCCACGTTCAAACCGTTGAAATATCCGGCGCATCCGGATTTTTCATGCCAACAATATGATAGCCGCTATCCACGTGATGCACTTCGCCCGTGACACCGGCGGAAAGATCAGACAGCAAATAAAGCCCGGCGCCGCCCACTTCTTCGATCGTCACATTGCGCCGGAGCGGCGAATTATACTGGTTCCATTTCAGGATATAGCGGAAATCGCCAATCCCGCTGGCCGCCAGCGTTTTGATGGGCCCGGCGCTGATGGCATTCACGCGAATGCCGGCTTCACCCAAATCAGTTGCCATATAGCGCACACTGGCTTCCAGCGCGGCCTTGGCGACACCCATCACATTGTAATGCGGCGTGACACGTTCGGCGCCGAGATAGGAAAGCGTAAGCTGAGACCCGCCTGGCTTCATCAGCGCGGCGGCGCGGCGGCCAACGGCCACGAAGGAATAGCAGGAAATATCCATCGCTTGCAGGAAGGCATCGCGCGGCGTGTCCAGATAGCGCCCGCGCAAATACTGCTTATCGGCAAAGCCAATGGCATGCACCAGATAATCCAGCTTGCCCCAGGCCTTTTCCACCGCGCCAAAGGCCGCATCCATATCGGCATCATCGGCCACATCGCAGGGCACCACCAGGCTTGACCCCAGGCTTTCAGCAAGCGGGCGCACGCGCTTTTCAAGCGCTTCGCCCTGATAGGTGAAGGCAACCTCGCCCCCTTGCGCGGCAATCGCCTGTGCAATGCCCCACGCGATGGAACGGTCATTCGCGACGCCCATGATCAGGCCGCGCTTGCCGGCCATCAGGGTGCCTGTGGGGATGCTGGGTGCTGGATCGGCGTCGTTCATGGGGTGATGGACTATCCGGCTGATGTCGTTTCCGCCCTCTGCCACGCCCCTGAATGCCGGGCAAGGGCCTTGCCCTTTCGCAAAGCGTCCCGATACAGGGCAGGATTAAGGAGATCACCATGGACGGCACCGTGACCACCACCGAAGACCCCTACGCCCTGTTTCAGGATTGGATGGCGGACGCCACCAAAGGGGAAATCAATGATCCCAATGCGGTATGCCTTGCCACCGCCACGCCGGATGGCCGGCCTTCGGCCCGGATGGTGCTGCTGAAGGGCGTGGATGCGCGGGGTTTTGTTTTCTACACCAATCTGGAAAGCCGCAAGGGCGGGGAATTGGCCGCCAATCCTTTCGCCGCGCTGTGTTTTCACTGGAAAACATTGCAACGCAGCATTCGCGTGGAAGGGGCGGTGGAAGCGGTTTCGGAAGCTGAGGCGGATGCCTATTACGCCTCCCGCGCGCGCACCTCTCGCCTCGGGGCCTGGGCGTCCAAGCAATCCCGGCCGCTGGAAAGCCGCTTTGCGCTGGAAAAGGCGGTGGCGGAATATGGGCTGAAATACGCGGTGGGGGATATCCCGCGCCCGCCCTTCTGGTCCGGCTTTCGCGTATTGCCAGCGCGGATTGAATTCTGGCGCGACATGCCCTTCCGCCTGCATGAACGGCGGGTATTTCACCGCGATGGCGCAGCTTGGCGGCTTGAGGCGCTTTATCCGTGACACAAGCGGGCGGCATTCCCTCCGCCCAGGCGGAGGTGGCCGCCTTTCTGGCCGGGCTTGCCGGCGCCGCACCGATTGAAACCCATATTTCGGCGATTTTTGTCGGGCGGGAGACCGCCTGGAAAATGAAAAAAGCCGTGGCGCTGGGCTTTCTGGATTTCAGCAGCCTGGAAGCACGCGGGCATTTCTGCCGGCGGGAATTGGAATTGAACCAACCCGCCGCCCCCGGCATTTACCGCGATGTAGTGGCCGTCACCCGCGCTCCCGATGGAAATTTGCAGCAAGGCGGCGTGGGTGAGGTGGTGGAATGGGTGCTGCGCATGGCGCCCGTACCCGCGGGCGATTTCCTGGATAGGGTGGCGGCCTGCGGTGGCCTGGACGACAAGCTTCTGGATGCCATGGGCGATACGGTTTTCGCCCTGCATCAAGCGCCGCCGCCGGTGGCGGGGCTGGATGCGCCCGCCGCCATGGCTTCGGTGCTGGCTGGTAACCTGCGCGCCGCCCGCGCCGCAGGCCTGCCAGAGGCCGCGATTGCCCCGCTGGAAGCGGCGCTGCAGGCGGGTTTGGCGCGCCTGACACCCCTGCTCGCGGCGCGCGCTGCGGTGGGGCGCATCCGCCGCTGCCATGGCGATCTGCATCTGGGCAATCTATGCCTGTGGCAGGGCAAGCCCACGCCCTTTGATGCGCTGGAATTCGATGAAGCCCTGGCGCGGATTGATACGGGCTATGATCTGGCCTTCCTGCTGATGGACCTTGACTTGCAGGCAGAGCGCGCAGCGGCGAACCGTGTGCTGAACCGCTATTTGGCGCGATCGGGCGATTACGACTTGCTCGGCCCCTTGCCGCTATGGCTTGCCTTGCGCGCTTTGGTGCGCGCCCATGTCCAGGCGGCGCGCGGGCGGGATGGCGCGAAACTATTGCACGCGGCCCAGGCCTATTTGGCGCCGGCGCCGCCGCTGCTGATCGCGGTGGGTGGGCTGCAAGGCACGGGCAAATCCACCCTGGCGCGCGGCTTGGCGCCCGCCCTTGGTGCTGCCCCGGGCGCCTTGCTGCTGCGATCTGATGAACTGCGCAAACGGCGTTTCGGCCTGGCGCCGGAAGCGCCCCTCCCGCCCGAGGCCTATGCCGAAGAAGTCAGCCGCGCGGTACATGAAGAATTATTCATAATTGCCGAGGCCGCGTTGCGCCAAGGCCATGCGGTGGCACTGGATGCGGTGTTTCTGGACCCAGATCATCGGCGCCATGCGGCGGAAATCGCGGCGCGGGCGGGCGTGCCTTTCCAGGGTTTTTGGCTTGAAGCGCCAATGGAAATCTTGAAATCCCGCATCCTGGCGCGGCGCGGCGATGCCTCGGACGCGACGATTGCGGTGCTGGAACGCGCCGCAAAGGCCGACCCGGGGCCGATTGATTGGATACGGCTGGATGCGGCGGGGGAGGCGCGGGCGGTGGCGCGCAAGGCCCTTGGCGTTACAGGCTGAAATATGCGCTAATCCGCCCCATATCTGGGACGACGTAAAACAAAACCAAAACTTAGAGGAGGCATGGCTATGGCCTATCGCCGTCTATTGCTGCCATTGACCGGTACGGCTGCGGGTGAATCCGCGCTGGGTACCGCACTGATTGCCGCGCGCATCTGGGGTGCCCATGTCCATTGCCTGCATGTGCGGGTGGATGCGCGCGATGTTGCGCCCTTGGCCGGGGAAGGGCTTTCCGGCGCCATGATTGAAGAAATGATGGCCGCGACCGAACGCGAAAGCGGCGAACGCGCGGACCGTGTGCGCGGCTTGTTTCAGAAATTCACTGCCAATCTGGGCGGTGTGACACTGGCCGATAACCCCGATACCGCCGCGAAAACCGATGGGCCAACGCTGTCTTTCGAATCCATGGTGGGACGGGAAGAAGACATCGTTGCACAGCAATCCCGGCTTTATGATCTGGCCGTGGTGCCGCACCCAGAAGCCGGTGAGGATGTCTCCAGCAGCGATGCACTGCACGCCATTCTGTTCGATTCTGGCCGGCCCGTGCTGATCGCACCCCGCACGCCGCCAGCGGTGATTGGCACGCGCATTTGCATCGCCTGGAATGGCACGGCGGAAAGCGCGGCAGCGGTGGCGGCGGCCTTGCCTTGGCTGCATCAGGCTTCCGCCGTGCGGATCCTCTGCGCCGATGAATATCAGCGCCGCGGCCCGAAGGCCGAGGGCATTCAGGCCTATTTGCGCTGGCATGGCATTGATGCGGAATTGATGCCCTTCAAGCCGCAAACTCGCGATGTCGGTGCGGGGCTTTTGGGCGCGGTGCGTGATTTTGGCGCCGATATGCTTTCCATGGGTGCCTATAGCCATTCGCGCCTCAGGCAATTGATCCTGGGCGGTGTGACGCGGCATGTGTTGGAGAATGCGGAAATCCCCGTGCTGATGTGCCGCTGAACCTGTTCAGCGCATGACAGTGTTGCGCGGGCGGTATGGCGCCGCCCGCCGCGCGCCCCTATCTGTCTTCGAGAAGGCCACAAGCGGCCACACGGAAGACCCATGATTGAACATCGCCCCTTCATTGGCCTGGGCAAGGCGAATTACGGCTGGCTGAACGCCAATTATCATTTCTCCTTCGGGCAATACCGTGATGCGGGCCGCATGAATTGGGGCCGCTTGCGCGTGTGGAATGATGATGAAATCGCGCCCGGTATGGGCTTTGACCCGCACCCGCATCGCGACATGGAAATCATCACCTATGTCCGCCAAGGGGCCATTACCCATAAGGACAGCATGGGCAATGAAGGCCGCACCGAAGCTGGCGATGTGCAGGTCATGAGTGCCGGCACCGGTGTGGTGCATGCCGAATATAATCTGGAACCAGGTGTGACCACGCTGTTTCAGATTTGGATCATGCCGGACCGCACCGGCCTGCCGCCTTCCTGGGGGGCCAAGAAATTCCCCAAGGAAAAGCGCGACGCGGCGTTTGAGGTTTTAGCCTCTGGCCGGGCTGCCGATGCAGAATCCGGCGTGCTGCCGATCAATGTGGATGGCGCGGTGATGGCGGCGACGCTCGGCAAAGGGCAAAGCCTGACGCAGAAGCTAGCCGAGGGCCGCGCCGCCTATCTGGTGCTGGCGCGCGGTGCGGTGGAAGTGAATGGTGTTGCTGCCAGCGCACGCGATGGGCTTGCCATTCGCGCCGAGCCCGCCATCACCATCACCGCAAGCGAAGATGCTGAATTGGTGATGGTGGAAGTGGCGGATAGCTAAAACATTTTATGGCCCGAAGCTGATCCGGGGCAGCCATAGCGCCATTTCCGGGAAGGCGATCAGCAGCACGGTCATGACCACCATGGCGATAAAGAATGGCACGGTGCCCTGGAAAACCTCGGAAATTGTGCCTTCCCGCCGCACTGCTTGAATGACATAAAGCGTCATGCCAACAGGTGGCGAGATCAATGAGATTTCGCACATCAGCACAATGAAAACGCCGAACCAGACCGGATCAATGCCGGCGGCGACAATCACCGGGAAAACCACCGGCACTGTGCCCACCAGCATGGGCAGAGTTTCGAAGAAAATGCCGAGCAGCAGATAGAACACCGTCAACGCAATAATCAGTTCCAGCGGGCTGGCACCAATGCTTGTGGCGAAGGCGCCCAGCGCTGGCGTGACCCCAAGCAGACCCATGACGAAATTCAGATAGAAGGCAACTGCTAGGATCAGCAGGCTCATGGCGGTCAGATTGGCGGTTGCGATGAAGCATTCATGCAGCATGGAAATGGAAAGCCGCCCGTAAAGCGCGGCAATCGGCAGTGCCACCACTACGGCGAGGGCGGCGCTTTCGGTGACCGTCGCCCAGCCCGTATAGATGGACCCCATGATGATGCCGAAAATCACCAAGGGCGGCAGCAAATCCACCAAGCGCTTCAGTCGCGCGGCGAGCGGTTCCGCCACTTCCTTCTGCCGCACCAGATCGGGCTTCAATAGCGCGATCATGATGATGGTGCCCATGAAGAGCACGGTCATGACAATACCGGGAATAACCGCTGCGGCGTAAAGCTGACCGACCGAGGTATTGGTCATGGCGCCATAGACAATCAGCGCAATGCCAGGCGGGATCAGGTTGCCAAGCGAAGCACCGGCGGCAATCGAACCCAGGACCAGCCGCGTATCATAGCGGCGCTTGCGGAAGGATGGCAGCGCAACCGTTGAAATCGTCGCAGCCGTGGCAACAGAAGACCCGGAGACAGCGGAAAATACCGCCGAGGCACCGATATTCGTGTGCAGCAAGCCGCCCGGCAGAAAATTCAACCAATCCGCTAGTGAACGATACAGCCGATCAGTCGAACCCGACCGCACCAGGATTTCACCCAGCAGAATATAAAGCGGGATGGAAAGCAGCACGTAATCTTCCATCGCCCCCCAAAGTTGTGTGCCGAAAGCCGCGACCAAGGGCGGGCCAAGATAAAGTGCCGCGCCTAGCAGCGCGACCAAGAACATCGCCACCGCCACATGCAGGCCCAAAAACAGG
>CAIMVB010000139.1 GCA_903844785.1 uncultured Rhodospirillales bacterium
AAAACTGGAGACTTCCAGCTGACAAAGAAGAATTTATTATGAAAATATTGCTAAAAGTATAAGACTTTATGTTTCGTGAAAATTGTGATGAAGACTAGGTTTTGCGAAAAATGCGGACAAAAAATAAACCTGTGGTTGAGAGGGTTTTGGTGCGGTTTTCTCACCCACTCGCGCGCAGCATTGATTGCTTCCACCAAACATATCACCGTGCCGATACTGGATCGTCATATGCCCAATGCATTTTGCCGCAGCACGATGTGGCGCGCTGCAAGGCCCCTCAGGTTTTGTGCGGGTGTATTTAATGTGCAGCCAGGCGCTATCGCTTGGGTTGAAAAGGCTTTAGCGCAACAAAACCCCATGCTGGCGCAGAAAGCCAAGCAAGGGCAGCAAAGGCAGACCCAATATCGCCGGCTGATCGCCCTCAATCCGGTCAAATAATTGCGCGCCATGGCCTTCCAGCCGATAGGCGCCAACGGAAGAAAGCAGCGCTTCACCTTCCGCGGCCAGATAGGCTTCAAGGAATTCATCAGAAAAATCACGCATCGTCATGCGCGGCTTGGCCACATGCTGCCAGATGCGCTGCCCACCGCGGTGGCAAACCAGCGCCGTGACCAATTCATGCGCCCGCCCGCGTAAGCGCTGCAAATGCGCGCGCGCCGCGGCCATATCGGGTGGCTTGTCGAACCAGGCGCCTTCGCACACCAGCAATTGATCCGCGCCAATCACCAAGGCATCAGGCGCCCGCGCCGCCACGCGTTCTGCCTTGGCATCGGCCAGCAGTAGCGCCGCATCTTCGGGCGTAAGCCCCTCAGCCTGCGCGGCTTCCTTGATGGCGGCTTCATCCACGCCAGCGACGCGGATTTCAAAGCGAAGCCCAGCGCCTTCCAGCACCGCGCGCCGAGCAGTTGAAGCAGAAGCAAGAATAAGCGCCGGCGTCGCCGCCTGGATCACTGGCGCACTTCCGAACGCAGGCCAAGGGCGGCTTCCTCACCCGCCGCCGCCGCCAGATAGGCAGCATAGGCTGGGCCATCACGTAAATCCTCGGTCATGCCAAGCCGCGTCATAACTGTTTTCACGGATGGCGCGCGCAGCGCAGCGGTGAAGGCAACTTCCAACCTTTGGCGCTCGGCGGGCTGCATATTGGGCGGGCCAATCAAGCCAAAGGGCGCGGTTTCTGTCAGCCCATAGCCAAGTTCAAGCAGGGTTGGCACATCCGGCCAGCGCGGATTGCGCGCGGGCGACCAAAGCGCCAGCCAGCGCGCTTCACCCTGATCGACCGCGGCATGCAGCCGCGCCCCACCCGCCATGACATCCAAATCACCCGCTTGCAGCGCTTCAACGCCATCTGCGGCGCCGCGGAAGGGCAGATGCACGGCTTGGATATTTTCCTTCACCATCAGCCTGGCCATGGTGACCTGGCCGACCGAGCCATTGCCCGCGCTACCATAAGAAAGCTTGCCGGGATTCTGCCGGGCCTCGGTCACAAAATCGCGCCAGCCGCCGGGGAAGCGATCCGCCTTGGCAATCACCCCATAAGTGCCGCCGGCCAGGCACAAAATGGGCGTGGCATCGCGGCCTATGGTGAAATCCACGCCGCGTTCCACCAGGGCACGCAAGGTTGCCACCGGGAACAGCATCACCACCGATCCATCCGGGGCCGCGCCACGCAGTTGCGACAAAAGCCGAAGCCCCGTGCGGCTCGGTTTATTTTCCAGGCGGATTTCCTGGCCCAACGCCTTGCTGGCGGATTTCGCCACTGCCCGGGTCATCTGGTCCGTGCTGCCGCCCTCAGCAAAGGGAACCAGCAGCGTAATGCTGCGCTGCTGCGCCTGCGCGAGAGACGGCGCGGCCAGCAAACTGGCACTCGCCAGAAACAGCCGCCGCTTCACGGCATTTCGCTGGCTAATCGGGCCAGCGCGGCGCGATAGGTGGTGTCGAACAAGGTATCCAAGTCAGGATTGACGCCCTTCAAGCCTGCCGCCACGCGACCCGCCCAGCCGACATATTCAATGCGGCGCGCATGGTTCCAATTCGCCGGTGGGCTATCGGCGATGGAGCGCAAATTCGCAATCTTGTCAGCAAGTTTCAACTGCTTGGCCGCTTCGCTATGCTTTGACGCCTGGCTGATCTGCAAGGCCTTCCGTATTTCCTTGGGCTTGTCTTTATCATCGGTTGCTTCCGCCACCAAGCCTGCGATTAGGGGGCCGAATACCGCTACAAGATCGGCATCGGTGGTTTCTGTATCCTCCACCGTGTCATGTAGCAGCCCGGCCAATATGGCTTCGTCCGGCGCGCCATGTTCGGCCAGGATCGCCGCGACTTCGATCACATGGTTTACATAGGGCTCAGCGGCCGCACCCTTGCGCACCTGCCCTGCATGGGCACGGGCGGCGAAAAGGGTGGCGCGCAGGATCTGCGCGGGAAAGCTTGGCTCCATAAGCGTTTCACTAGCGCCCTCAGGAACAGGCGAAAAGAGGGGGGCGGGGGCTGCAATCCGCCCAAAAGCCTGATATGCGGCCGCCATGCCGAGAGAAATCATAACGCGCCGCGGTTTGATCGCGGCCAGCCCCCTGCTTGCCGCGCCCGCGCTGGCGCAGGCACCCTTTCCAAACCGGCCGATCCGCCTTGTGGTGGGCTTCACCCCTGGCGGGGCCACCGATATCTCGGCGCGCGCCTTCGCGCCTAAAATGTCGGAAGTGCTGGGCCAGCCGGTGATTGTGGAAAACCGCCCCGGCGCGGGCAGCAACCTTGCCACTGAAATCGTCGCCCGCAGCCCCGCTGATGGCTACACGATCCTGCTGGCAACGCTGGGCGCCCTGGTGATCAGCCCCATGGTGATGCGCCTGCCGATAGACCCGGCGCGGGATCTGGTGCCGATTTCAATCGCGGTTGACCTGTTCAATATCCTGACCGTGCCGGCGGAACGCCCCTGGCGTACCGCCGCCGACATCATCGCTGCCGCCAAGGCCCGCCCCGGTGAGCTTTCCTGGGGCCATAGCGGCATTGGCAGCGCGCCCCAATTGGCGGGCTTGCTCTTCGCCAAAATGGCCGGGATTGAAACGATTGAGGTTTCCTACCGTGGCGGTGGCTTGGTGGCGACGGATATGATTTCGGGCCGGTTGGATTACGGCTTCCCGACCTCGCCTTCCGTGATGACGCATATTGAAAGTGGCAAGCTGCGGGGCCTTGCGGTGCCAACGCTGCAACGTTCCCGCCTGCTGCCCAATATCCCAACGGTCGCGGAAACCGGCCTGCCCGGCTTCAACGTGCCATCCTGGTATGCGGTGGTGGCCCCGCGCGGCACGCCGGAACCCGCTGTGGAACGCTTGGCCCAGGCCATGCGGATTGCGCTGGAAGATCGCGATGTGATCGGCATCCTGAACCGCAATGGGCTGGAGGCCATGCCCTCCACCCCTGCGGAATTCGGCGCTGCCTGGGCGGCGGAGCGCACCAAATGGGAACCCATCATTCGCGAAAGCGGCATCAAGATCGAATAGCCGCTTGGGGCCGATTGGGTTTATGATCGGCCTGAAAGGATCTTCTGCCCGTGAACGCCATGCCCCCTGATCCCGTCCAGGCCTTGGAACAAGCCGCGCGCGCCGCGCGCGCCGCGACAACTGCCTTGGCCGCGGCACCAACCGCCATCAAGGATCAGGCGCTGATGCTGGCGGCGGCGGCATTGCGGGAGCATGCGGGCGGGATCATCGCCGCCAATGCTGAAGATATTGCCGCCGCACCTGGGCTTTCGCCGGCCTTTCGGGACCGGCTGCTGCTGAACACTGCGCGCGTTGAAGCCATGGCCAAGGGCCTGGAAGAAGTGGCGGCGCTGCCTGATCCGGTGGGCCGCGTGTTGAGCGAATGGAAGCGCCCCAATGGGCTGCGCTTGCAGCGCGTGGCACAGCCCTTGGGCGTGATTGGCATGATTTTCGAAAGCCGGCCCAATGTCACCGCCGATGCCGCAGCACTTTGCCTCAAATCCGGCAATGCGGTGATTCTGCGCGGCGGTTCTGAAAGCATTCGCAGCGCCAGCGCCATCCATGCCTGCATGGTGCAAGGTTTGCGTGCGGCGGGCCTGCCGGAAGCCGCGGTGCAGGTGGCGCCCAGTGCGGATCGCGCCTTTGTCGGCGCCATGCTGCGCGCTTCGGGCCTGATTGACCTGATTGTGCCGCGCGGCGGCAAGGGCCTTGTGACGCGTGTGCTGGAAGAAGCGCGCGTTCCGGTGCTGGCCCATGCGGAAGGGCTTTGCCACACCTATATCCATGCCGGGGCGGATCACGCCATGGCGCGTGCGGTGCTGGCCAATGCCAAGATGCGCCGCACCGGCGTATGTGGCGCCACCGAAACCTTGCTGATTGATGCCTCCATCGCGCCCGTGCTTTTGCCGGCGTTGATTGCGGATTTGCGTGCGCTTGGCTGCGATTTCCGCGCCGATGAGGCAACACGCGCCATTGTGCCGGGGCTGACGGCTGCCACTGATGAGGATTACGCCACCGAATGGCTGGATGCGATCCTGTCGGTGAAAGTGGTCTCAGGTGTGGCGGAAGCGCTTACCCATATCCGCCGCTTCGGCAGTGAGCATACGGAAGCGATCATCACCGAAGATGCCGCTGCCGCGCAGCAATTTCTGGATGGCATTGCCTCCGCTGTCGGGCTTTGGAATGCTTCCACGCAATTCTGCGATGGTGGGGAATTTGGCTTCGGTGCGGAAATCGGCATCGCAACCGGGCGGCTGCATGCGCGCGGCCCCGTCGGGCTCGAACAGCTTTGCACCTATCGCTACAAGATTTTCGGCACGGGGCAGGTACGGCCGTGATGCTGCGGCGCCTTGGCGCGGCGCTACTTTTCAGCATTGCGTTGGCGCCAGGCGCCCAAGCTGCCTGCCCGGATGATGCGGCGATTGCGCGCTTTGCCGGACAGATTTTGCAACGCCAATCGCCAACGCCTTTCACGTCTCTTTCACCCGCAGATGGGCGTTGCGTGCAGGATAAGCTGGTGGCGATTTTCGTCCAACCACTCGGCGATGTTGTCGGCTTCAAGCTTGGCCTGACCAATCCCGCCATCCAGCAGCGCTTTGGCATTGATCACCCGATCCGCGGCGCGATTTTCCACGCCACCTTGCGCGCGACGTCGGGGGCGGAGATTGAAGCGCGTTTCGCCGCCGTGCCAGTGCTGGAAGCCGATATGCTGATGCGCATCGGCATGGGCGGGGTTGAGGCAGCGCTGAATGACCATGCCGCGCTGATCCGCCATGTGGATCAGGTGATCCCCTTCATTGAATTGCCCGATCTGGTCTATGCGCCCGATTATCGCCCAAGCCTTGGCGATCTGCTTGCCGTCAATGTCGGTGCGCGGCTTGGCGTGGTGGGCAAGCCGATTGCCGTCACACCCAGCCCTGATTTCATCGCGGCCTTGGGGCGCATGAGTGTCTCGCTGCATCAGGATGGGCGGGAGGTTTCGCGCGCGCCGGGTGCCGCGATTCTGGGCCATCCCCTGAATGCGCTGGCCTGGATCGCGCGCGATTTGGCCCGTGATGGGCGGCCCTTGCGCGCGGGGGATGTGGTCTCGCTTGGTTCCTTTTCGCCGCCCCAGCCCGTGGTGGCGGGGCAGGCCTGGACAGCGCGTTATGAGGGGCTGGGTGAGGCGCAGGAAGTGGCGGTGCGTTTCCGGTAACGCGGGTGCTTCGCTGAAGCCGCGCCGCCTGCTAGCATAAAGCCCGCGCCAGGAAAGACTGACACCATGCCCGATACCGCCACGCTGCACAGCCAAAGCCAACCAATTTCCGTCGAATATTTCGATGTGCTTATTGTGGGTGCCGGCATTTCCGGCATTGGCGCGGCCTATCACCTCACCACCCAATGCCCCGACAAGCGCTTTGTCGTGCTGGAGAATGAGGAGACTTTCGGCGGCACCTGGTGGACGCATAAATATCCCGGCATTCGTTCGGATAGCGACCTGCATACCTTCGGCTATCGCTTCAAGCCCTGGCGCGGCGCGCCCATCGCCACCGCCGAGGAAATCCTGCGCTATATGGGCGAAGTCATTGCCGAAAATGATTTGGCGCGGCATATCCGCTATCGGCACCATATCAGCCACGCAAGCTGGGATAGCCAGACCAAGCTTTGGACATTGGAAGTCCTGGACAAGACCACTGGCCTTCCCCGCCGCTTCACCGGCAAGTTTTTGTATATGTGCCAGGGCTATTACCGCCATGGTCAGGGCTATATGCCGGAATGGCCGAATATGGCGGCCTATCAGGGCCGGCTGGTGCATAGTGAAGAATGGCCCGAAGGGCTGGATTATGCCGATAAGCGCGTTCTGGTGATTGGCTCAGGCGCAAGTGCTGCAACCATTATTCCCGCCATGGCCGCCAAGGCCGCCCATGTTGTTATGCTGCAGCGTTCGCCCACTTATTTCCGTGTGGGCCGCAACGCGATTGAGATCGCTGAAGAATTGCGCACGCTTGGCATTTCCGAAGATTGGATCCACGAAATCACGCGCCGCAAGATCCTGTTTGAGCAAGCAAAATTCGCAAAACAGACCTTCACGCAACCTGAAACAGTCAAGGAAGCGCTGCTGGATGGTATCCGCAACATTGTCGGCCCGGATTACGATATCGCGACCCATTTCACGCCAAGATATCGCCCCTGGCGGCAACGCATGGCCTTTGTGCCGAATGGCGATCTGTTCCATGGAATCGCGAGTGGCAAGGCCAGCGTGGTGACAGACGAGATCGAGAGATTTTCGGAAAAAGGTATTGTCACCAAATCCGGTGAGGAAATTGAAGCGGATATCATTGTCGCCGCCACCGGCTTCAACCTGAATGTTCTGGGTGATATCGCGTTTGAAATTGATGGCAAGCCGCTCGATTTCCATGAAACCGTGACCTATCGCGGCATGATGTTCACCGGCATTCCCAATATGGTTTGGGTCTTCGGCTATTTCCGCGCTTCCTGGACGCTGCGCGCCGATCTAGTGGGGGATTTTGTCTGCAAATTGCTGAAGCATATGGATGCTGAGGGCAAGGCGCAGGTCGAAGTGGCGCTGCGCGAAGAAGATCATAATATGCCCATCCTGCCCTGGATGGATCCGGAAAATTTCAATCCGGGCTATCTGATGCGCGGTATGCATCTGCTGCCGCAGCGCGGCGATAAGCCCGAATGGATGCATAATCAGGATTATTGGGCGGAAAAAGATGAATTCCCCAAAATAGACCTGAACGACGCTGCCTTTGTGTACAAGTAACCGGCTGCTGCGCCATGGCAGGCCAATTCACCTTGGCGCCTGAGCGGTTTATGCTCCCCCCATGATCCCAGCCCGCTTTGGCGATGGCCGCCGCCGCCGCATTGGCCTTTTGGGCGGGTCCTTAAACCCGGCCCATGCCGGGCATATCCATGTGGCGCGGCAATCTATGCGGGCGCTGGGCTTGGACCAGGTTTGGCTCATGGTCTCGCCCGGCAATCCGTTGAAGCCCCGCGCCGGCATGGCGCCGCTGCCTGCGCGGCTGGCGGGGGCAAGGCGGCTTGCCGATGGCAGGCGCGTGATGGCGACCGATATCGAAAGGGTTTTGGGCACGCGCTTTACCGCCGATACCCTGGCCAAGCTGCGCCGCCGCTTCCCCCGCGCTGCTTTCGTGTTTTTGATTGGCGCGGATAATCTGGTTCAGCTACCTCGCTGGAAATCATGGCGACGCATCGCAGCTTCCACCCCACTTGCCGTTCTGCCCCGCCCGGGCTGGACGCGTCAGGCGCTGCATGGCGCGGCCGCTTCCGTGCTGCGCCGCCAGCGCTGCCGCCCCGGCGCGTTGCTTGCCGGGGCGAAGCGGGCTACGAGGCACGCCAAGTGGTGTTTCGTTTCCGCCCGGGAACACGCCGCTTCCGCCACCGCGATAAGGGCGGCAGCGCTGCACCCGTGACGTATCGAGAGAGGAGGCGGCCATAGCCCGCAAACCCACCCCGGCTGAAGAAAGCCCAAAGCGCCGCGCCACCGCCGCGCCCAAGCCCGCTGTTGCAGCAAAAGCCAAGGCTGCGCCGAAGGCCAAGGCGGCGCCCGAAGCTAAGGGTGCATCGAAGGCTAAGGCCGCGTCCAAAGCCAAGGCTGCACCTAAGGTCAAGGCTACGCCTGAAGCCAAAGCCGCACCCAAGGCCAAAGCCGCCGCCGCGCCCAAGGCGAAAGCTGCGCCCAAAGCCAAAGCTGCGCCTAAGGCTGCCGCCGCCAAGGCCGCGCCAAAGCGCGCCGCCGTCAAAGCGGCGCCAAAGCCCGCTGCCACCAAAACCACAAAGGCGGCCCCCAAGGCGAAAACCGCCGCCGCCAAGGCCAATGGCGAAGCGAAGCCCACCACGCCGCGCATCAACCGCGCGCGCAGCAAGCGCCGCGAAAAAATGCCGCTCGACCGCCTGGAAATCCTGGTCGAAGCCGCGCGCAAAAGCCTGGAAGATGACAAGGCCGAAAACATTCTGGTGCTGGATGTGACCGGCCGCGCCGATTACACGGACCGCCTGATCATCGCGACCGGCCAGGTGGAGCGTCAATTGCAAGCCATGGCATCCCACTTGGATGAGGCTTTGGGCAAGGCCGGGCTGCATTTGAAGCGTGATTCCATCCAGGCCTCCCCCGATTGGGTGCTGATTGATGCGGGGGATCTGGTGATCCATCTATTCCGCCCGGATGCGCGCGAACTCTATCGCCTGGAACGCATGTGGGGCCCGGAAAGCCCAAGCATGACGGAGCCTTCCGACGCCGCGCGCGGTTAGGATCATCGCCATCGGGCGCATCAAGCCCGGGCCGGAAGCCGCGCTTTACGCCCATTACGCGGCGCGGCTGCGCCCGGCGCCGGAGCTTGTGGAAATTCCCGAAGCACGCGGTAGCGCGGCGGAAATCCGCCGGCGGGAAGGTGAGGCGATGCTGGCTGCCCTGCCATCCGCGGCCCTGCCCGTGGCCTTGGACCTGGGCGGCGCCATGCCCGACACCGAAGCCCTGGCCGCGCTGCTGACCCGCTGGGATGAAGCCGGGCGCAGCGTGTGTTTCCTAATTGGCGGCGCTGAGGGGCTGGACCCCGCCGTGCAGGCACGCGCGGAATACCGGCTATCCCTCGGCCCGCTCACCTGGCCGCATTTTCTGGTGCGCGGGATGCTGGCCGAACAGCTTTACCGCGCGCAGGCAATCCGGACGGGTCACCCCTATCACCGCACCTGGCGGCCCTGATGCGGGAAGCGGTTTCCGCAAAAGATTGGGCCTCTTGCGGCCGCCGCAGGCGGATGAGCGCCCGAATGGGCGCCGCTGCTGATGCAGCGAAGCCAAGCGCGCAGCGGCGCGCGCCGGCGCCAGAGGGCGGATCGGTCTCGATCCGCGACAAAGGAAGCAACTGGAAGCAAGAAGCGGATGGCGGGGCGCATCGCCTTGGCTGAAATTAGCGCCATGAACGCGATCACCGATGATGTTGATGATGCCCGCTTCGCCGCCGTGCTGGCGCGAGACGCCGAGCCCGCCTGCGGCGCCTTTCTCTATGGCGTGACAACGCAGGGGGTTTACTGCCGCCCTGGCTGTCCTTCGCCACCGCCGCTGCGGCGCCACACGCGCTTCTTCGCCGATGCGCCTGTTGCCGAAGCCGCCGGCTTTCGTGCCTGCAAGCGCTGTGACCCCCGTGGCGATCGCGCGCGGCTACAGGCCGAAGCGGTTGCCGCCGCCTGCGCCATGATCGAAGCGGCGGAGGGCATTCCATCCCTCGCCACGCTGGCGGCCCGCGCCGGTTATGCGCCGCATCATTTCCAGCGGATGTTTCGCGATATCACCGGTGTCACGCCGCGTTCTTATGCGGAAGGCGTGCGCGGGCGGCGGCTTTCGGCGGCCTTGGCCGAAGGAGCGCGCGTGGCGGAAGCCGTGGCCGGGGCAGGCTTTGGCAGTGAAAGCCGCGTTTATGAGAAATCCGCGCGCCATCTTGGCATGCGCCCCGGCACCGCCCGGCGTGGCGGCGCGGGAGAGGTGATCCGCATCACCTGGGCCGAGAGCGCCTTTGGCCCCTTGCTTTTGGGCGCGACCGATAAGGGTGTGTGCTTCCTGGGCTTTGGTGAGGCGCGCGATGCGCTGGAAGGTGATTTGCGCGCGCGCTTCCCCCAGGCTCGCGTTGAAGCCGCGCCGGAAGCCTTGGCCGCCTTTGCCAAGCAAAGCATTGCCTTCATCGCCGAACCACGCGCCGCGCTTGATTTGCCGCTTGATTTGCGCGGCACGATTTTCCAGCGCCGCGTCTGGGAAGCTTTGCGCCATATACCGGTTGGTGAGACCACCACCTACAGCGCCTTGGCAGCGCGCATGGGCAACCCCAAAGCAACGCGCGCTGTCGCACGCGCCTGCGCGCAAAACCCTGTGTCACTCGCGGTGCCTTGCCATCGTGTGGTGGGCAAGGATGGCGATGTGACAGGGTATCGCTGGGGGGTGGAAAGAAAGCGGGTGTTATTGGCCGGGGAGAAGGGGCGATGAACCCTAAGGCTGCTCAAACCCCTTCACCACCGCCACACGCCGCACCCTTTCACGGATAGAAATATAAATCGCGCAGGCAATCAGGATCGCAACGCCAATGAAGGTCCAGCGATCAGGCATTTCACCAAAGAACCACCAGCCAGCGAAAGTCGCCATCACCATTTCCGTATAGGCCAGCGGGGCGAGCAGCGATGCCTCGGCCATGGTATAGGCGCGCGCGATCAGGAAATGGCCGAATACAGCGATGCCGGCCAGCAACAACAATAATCCCCATTGCGGCGCATCCGGCGCCTGCCACAGAAAGGGTAGACAAGCGCTCATCATCGCGGCGCCCAGCAGGCTGGTATGGAAGGTGGTCATCAGCGCGGCTTCATCGCGCGCCAATTTGCGCGTGATGAGCATGTAAAGCGCCATGCAGGTACCGGAAGCGAAGGCCAGCGCCATGCCTGGATTGAAGTCCTGCAAACCGGGGCGGATGATGATCAGCGTGCCGCAAAAGCCAATCGCCACCGCTGCCCAGCGCCTTGGCCCAACATGTTCCTTCAGCAATAGGGGCGAAAGCGCCGTAATCAGCAAAGGCTGGACGAAAAAAATCGCCAGGCTATCGGCAATGGGCATGAAGCTGATGGCGCCGAAGAAAAAACCGGTGGACCCAATCAGAAACGCCGCGCGCGCGGCATGAAAGCCGGGCCTATCCGGAAGCAATCCGCGCACGCCCGCTTCACGCAACGCAAAAGGCAGGGTGAAGACCGCGCCAAAGAACATGCGCGCCCAGACGATTTGCAGAATGGGAATGCCGCTCTGCGCCAGATATTTCGCGCAAACATCCAAAAGTGGCAGCACACCCATCGCGATGATCATCAGCGCGATGCCTTGGGTTGTCTTGTTTTGCCCGGAAATGAGTTTTGCCCCGTGGGATATTTTCAACGCCTATAGCGTGATTCGCCCATTGGGATCACGCCATGCGTTTGGTTTGCCTGCGGCGACTGGCGCCTGCCGCTTGTTTACTTAACCACCGCAACGCGCAAGGCATTCGTGGTCCCCGGCGTCCCAAAGGGCACGCCGGCGGTTACCACCACCTCATCCCCGCTTTTGGCGAAGCCTTCATGCTGGGCGGCGCGGGTGGCGCGCGCGACCATCTCTGTCATCGAATGGATTTCATTCACCTCCAGCGGATGCACGCCCCAGATCAGCGCCATGCGCCGCGCCACACCTGCACTCGTGGTCAGGCCCAGGATCGGGCAATGCGGCCGCTCACGCGCTACGCGGAGCGTGGTGGACCCGGTGGAACTGAAGGTCGCAATCACCTCCGCCTCAATGGTCTCGGCCACCTGGCGTGCGGCGGTGGCGATAGCCCCGGCGCTGGAATGTTCCGGGCCTGGGCGCGCGGCATCTGTCAGGCGGCGCCAGTCTGAGTCCTGTTCCACGCGCGCCACAATGCGGTCCATCATATTCACGGCTTCATAAGGGTATTGCCCGGCGGCGGTCTCAGCCGAGAGCATCACCGCATCCGCGCCATCAAAAACGGCGGTGCCGACATCGGAAACCTCGGCCCGCGTTGGGCTTGGCGCGGTGATCATGCTTTCCAGCATTTGCGTCGCCACTACGACAGGTTTGCCGAGGGCACGCGCCGTGCGCACGATGCGTTTTTGCGCAAGTGGCACTTCTTCCGGCGGCAATTCCACGCCCAAATCACCGCGCGCCACCATGACGCAATCCGTCAGCGCCATGATTTCATCCAGGTTTTCCAAGGCCTGCGGCTTTTCCAGCTTCACCATGATCCAGGCCCGCCCGGCGGCGATCTCCTTGGCCTCCGCCACATCTTCCGGGCGCTGCACAAAAGACAGCCCGATATATTCAATGCCTTTATCCAGCACGAAGGCGAGGTCCGCGCGGTCCTTTTCCGTCAGGGCTGGGATGGGCAGCACCACATCGGGCACATTCACGCCCTTGCGGTCAGAGAGCGGGCCGCCGACCACCACCTGGGTTTCCAGATGATCCGGGCGCTTATGCGTCACGCGTAGCCTGAGTTTGCCATCATCCAGCAGCAGCGAAGTGCCAATCTGGGCGGCGGCGATGATTTCCGGGTGCGGCAGATTGACGCGGCGGGCATCGCCCGGCGTGGGGTTGAGATCGAGCCGAAAGCTCTGGCCGGTTTGCAACTGCACCCGCCCGGCCTGGAAGCGCCCGACGCGGAGCTTCGGCCCCTGCACATCGGCCAGAATGCCGATGGGCCGGCCCACCTTGGCTTCCACAGCGCGGATGGTGGCAATGCGTGCGGCATGATCCTCATGGCTGCCATGGGAAAAGTTAAGGCGGAAAATATCTGCGCCGGCGCGATGCAGGCGTTCGATCATCTCGGCGCTGCTGCTGGCGGGGCCAAGCGTTGCGATGATTTTGGTGCGGCGCCGGCGGCGCAGAACGGGGCGGGCCACCATGCGAGGCGCTCCTTGAGGTTGGTAAGATGGCGGAGCTGGGGCCAAATCAGGCCGCAGGCTTTCCGGCGGTAAGTTCAGCAGAGTGGCGATTTCCGCCACGCGATCTTCCGGGATGCGCTTCCATTGGGAAACGGCGGCGGTGGAAATGCCAAGCCCGGCGGCGATCTGCTTGACCGTGCCGCGCCGGGCGAGGAGGGCTTCAAGGGCTGGGTCGCGCATGGCAGTATCTTAGCAAAATTAAGCTTAAACACCATCTAAAAACCGCGCGACTTAATTTTTAAAAGTTAAGCTACCAGCAGCGCACGAAAATCATTCACATTGGTCAGCGTCGGGCCCGTCACCACCAAATCACCCAGAAGCTGGAACAGGCTGTAGCTATCATGCCCGGCCAGCAAGGCACGGGGATCAAGCCCGGCGGCGCGGGCGCGGGCAAGTGTATCCGGGGCGGCGATGGCGCCGGCGTTATCCTCAGACCCGTCAATGCCATCCGTATCGCCCATCAACGCCCACACCTTGTGCGCCCCGGCCAAGGCAAGCGCGCAGCCCAGCAGGCATTCCCCATTGCGCCCGCCGCGCCCGGGCTTGGGGTTGCGGATGGTCACGGTGGTTTCCCCGCCAGAGAGCAAAATGGCGGGGCCGGGCAGGGGGTGGCCATGGGTTGCGGCGGAACGGGCCATGCCGGCCAAGGCGGTACCCAGTTCTCGCGCCTCGCCCTCCAAGGCATCCCCCAGGATCAGCGGGGTCAGGCCAAGCCCGCGTGCGGCGGTGGCGGCGGCTTCAAGCGCCATGGCGGGGGTGGCGATGAAGCGGTAATCCGGCGAACCAAGCCGGGGGTCGCCGGGCTTCGGGCTTTCTTCCAAGCCTGCCGCCAAATGTGCCTGCACGGCTTCCGGCAGCTTCATCCCGAAATGCGCCACCAAGGCGCGGGCATCGGCGAAGCTGGACGGGTCCGGCACGGTGGGGCCGGAGGCAATCACACTCGGGTCATCCCCCGGCACATCGGAAATAGCGAGGGTCACCACCCGCGCCGGATGCGCGGCAGCGGCCAGCCGCCCGCCGGAAAAGGCGGAAAGATGTC
>CAIMVB010000140.1 GCA_903844785.1 uncultured Rhodospirillales bacterium
GCGCATTCTTCAAGCTCATAGGGAATGGATTTGAAATAGCCGATCAAAAGCCAGGTGCAGAAGGGCACAAGGAAGGTCGGATAGACCAGGATCAGCGCAAAGGGCGTATCAAACAGCCCCAAGCGGAACACCATGGTCGCGAGTGGAATAAACAGGATGGAAGGCGGCACCAAATAGGCCAAGTAAATCCCAAGCCCGACATATTGGCTGCCGGTGAAGCGCAAACGCTGGATGGCATAGGCCGCAAGGGTTGAAGACACCAAGGACAGGATGGTGGACCCAATCGCCACCATCATCGTGGTCATCAACCACTTTGGATAAGCTGTATTGAACAGCAGTAACCGGATGTGATCGAGCGTGGGGGAGCTGATCCAGAACGGATTATGCGTCTTGTAATCGTAAAGCTCCGCATTCGGTTTGAAGGCGGTGATGGTCATCCAATAAAAGGGAAAAAGCAGGATGATCAGAAAGCAGGCGAGAGGCAGATAGATGGTGACCATCCGCCGCGCCTTGCTGTCCCAGGCCATGGCTTCGGATGGCGGGGCGGCGCTCGCTTGGGTTTCTTCTTCTTGGGTGGTGGCGCTCATTGCTTGGTGCTCCCGGCTTCAATCATTGCTCTCACCCTGCTGCCATTTGCGCCGTGCTAGCGCGAAGTAGCTAAAGAGTGTCGCGAAGACGAGGAAGGGGATCATGGAAACCGCAATCGCGGCACCTTCACCCAATTGCCCCGCTGGAATACCGCGCTGGAAGGCTAGCGTCGCCAGCAAATGCGTGGAATTCACCGGCCCGCCGCGCGTGATGGCATAGACAAGCTGGAAATCCGTGAAGGTGAAAATGATGCTAAAGGTCATGACAATCGCCAGAATCGGCAGCAGCATCGGGAAGGTGATATAGCGGAAGCGCTGCCAGGCTGTGGAACCATCCAACAGCGCGGCTTCATAAAGTGATGGCGAAATGGTCTGCAAACCGGCCAGCAGCGAAATTGCCACAAAGGGAATACCGCGCCAGATATTGGCCGCAATCAAGGACCAGCGCGCGGGCCAGGCAGTATTGATGAAATCCACATTGGTATCGCGCAGGCCAAGTTCGATCAGCATCCAGGAAATGACAGAAAACTGCGGATTGTAGATCCACCAGAAAGCTACCGCCGTCAGCACCGTGGGCACGATCCAGGGCAGCAGGATGATGGCGCGCAGCAGTGATTTGAAGGGCAGGTGATTGTTCAACAACAGCGCAAGCCAAAGCCCCAGGCCGAATTTCCCGATGGTGGCGATGCTCGTATAGAAAACACTATAGAAGACCGCGTTCCAAAAGATCGGGTCTTCGAACATGAATTCGAAATTCTCAAGCCCCACCCAACGCCCGCTCCGCCCGATGGTGGTATCGGTAAAAGCAAGCCAAATCCCAAGCCCAAGCGGATAGGTCAGGAATACCGCAAGCAGCCCCATGGCGGGCAGCAGGCAGATAATGATCAGGACTGGCTTCCAATCGAGCAGCCTTGTCAGCCAATTCTGCTCAATCTTCGGCCTGACCCATCCGGTAGTTGTGCTGGACATTACTGGGGCTCCGGCAGCGGGCGGCCTTTACGTTGAAGGCCGCCCTTGTTTCATTTCAACCGCGACGGAAAATGCGGCGCGCGCGACGTTCTGCTTCACGCATCGCAGCATCAGGTGTGGCCTGACCGGCCGCAACGGAAGCAAACATCTGCACCAGCACATATTCCGCATTGGCCTGGCCAGAGGCTTCCGAAATCGGGCCCTTATAGCCATTCCAGAATTGGTTGTTCATGGAATCACGGAAAAGGGTGATTTTCGGATCGCTGGTCCAAACCGCGGAAGCGCGATAGGCATTCAGCGGATGCGCCCAATAGCCAAGATTGGCGTTCAGCCAGGGCTCGTACTGTTCCTGTTCCATCATATAGGTCAGGAAAGCCTTGGCCGCATTCGGGAAGCGGCTGTGCTTGAACACCATGGCATTGAGCGTGAGCGGTGCGCTTGGCCAGCTATTGGCAACACCAAGCGGCATCACGGAATGTTCCGTATCTTCAGCAATGGCGCGGGTTGCGGGATCATTCTTCAGCGCGAAGTAAAGCGACACGCCATTGGAAGTGACCCAGCAGGTATTCGCCGCATAAGCCTGGTTGTTGCTGATATCACCCCAGGAAATCGTGCCGCCATCAACGAAGGTCGGGTAGAGTTCCTTGAGGTAATTCAGCGCTGCCAGGGTTTGCGGGCTATTCACGGAAACCGCGCCACTTTCATTGGTAATGGAAGCGCCGTGGGACCACATCAGCCAATTGGCGAAGCCATTGCCATCGCCCACCGCATTGCCCAGCGCGAAGCCGGACGGCTTGTTGGCGCGCCGCAGTCGCTTGCACATTTCAAGGAAGCCCGGCAGGTCAGACGGCGGCGCATCATAGCCCACTTCCTTGACAGCGGATTTGCGCCACACCAGCGGGCCAGCTGTGCCACCAAAGGGCAAGCCGATCCAGTTATTGGTGCCATGCCGCTTGCCGAGCTTTTCGCCGACAAACATCCAGCCGCCATATTTCTTGCCGAGGTATTCGGCGATATCGGAAACTTCCACCAGCTTATCGGCGTAGATATGCGGCGCATCGCCAAAGCCGATGATACAATCCGGGCCAGCGCCGGTGTTGGCGGTAACGGCGGTTTGCTGGTTGATATCTTCCCAACCCACGAAATCCACGCGCACCTGCACGCCGGTTTGCTGGCTGAAGCGCGCGGCAGATGCACGGAACACTTCTTCATCCGGCTGCACAAAGCGCACCGGGCGCAGAATGCGCAGGGTTGCGCCATTTTCAATCGGCAGGCGCGGTGCCGCTACGCTGGCATCCCCACGCACTTGGCTTTGCGCCAGAGTTTCACCACCAGCGGCGAGTGCGGCCATGCCGACGCCCGCGCCAAGGATGCTACGACGAGTTATGATATTTGCCATGTTTCCA
This sequence comes from uncultured Rhodospirillales bacterium, assembly GCA_903844785.1. Taxonomy (GTDB): domain Bacteria; phylum Pseudomonadota; class Alphaproteobacteria; order Acetobacterales; family Acetobacteraceae; genus Neoroseomonas. The sequence continues at coordinate 2,963 of CAIMVB010000140.1, forward strand.
CTCCCTGATGTTGTGTTGAAACGAAACTAGATCCTCTGCCCGCTCGCCTTGTCGAAAATATGCACAAGGTTGAGGTCAGGAGAAACCGAAAGCATTTCGCCATGGCCTGCCGAAATACGTTCACGGAAGGCGCCCATCA
>CAIMVB010000141.1 GCA_903844785.1 uncultured Rhodospirillales bacterium
GATCATGGGCTTCCCCGGCGCGCCCTTTGCCAATGTGCCGGAATTGGTCGCTGCGGCGCGGGCCAATCCTGGGAAATTCTCCTATTCCTCCTCCGGCATTGGCAATCCGCAGCATCTGGCTGGGGAATTATTTAATTACGTGGCCAAGGTCGATACCTTGCATGTGCCCTATCGCGGTTCTGGTCCCGCCGTTTTGGATATTGCAGCCGGGCAGGTGCAATTCGGCTACAATTCGCTCGCCTCCGGCCTGTCGCTCATTCGGGAAGGGCGCATCCGCGCCATCGGCGTCACATCGCGTGACCGTATGGCACAATTGCCTGATGTCGCTTCCGTTTCGGAATTCGCCCCTATGGCGAATTATGAACTCGTCAATTTCTTCGGCCTTTTCGCACCAAGTGGCGTACCAGCACCCATCATGCAGAAGCTTCATGGTATTGTCCTGAACGCGATGCGTGAGCCTGTCCTGCGCGCGCGCTTTGAAGAACAGGGGCTGCAGGTGCAAGGCTTCAGCTTGGAAGAAAGCCAGCGCTTCATGGTGACGGAAAGCGAAAAGCTTGGCCGCATCGTGAACGAAGCGAAGATCACCGCTGAATGAATGCGCCCCTGGCCAAATGGCACCGCCTGCTGATCACTGGCGCAGCAGGCGAAATCGGCAGTGTCATCCGCCCTGCTCTAGCCGATACGGCGGAAGCGCTCCGCCTGCTTGACCAGCGCCCGATCACAAATCCGGCTGGCGCGGAGGCCTTGGTCGGCGACATCACTGATGCCGGCTTTCTTGATCACGCCATGGCGGGGGTTGATTGCGTTTTTCATCTGGCCGGCATTCCGCGCGAAACCGGTGGATCGCCGGATGAAATCCTGCACAGCAATGTCATCGGCACGCATGGCGTTTTCGCCGCCGCGCGCAAGCATGGCGTCAGGCGCTTCATTTTTGCGTCCAGCAATCATGTGATCGGCTTTTACCCGGCCGAGGCCGATGTCGGCCCGGATGTGCCGTCGCGCCCAAGCGGCTTCTACGGGGCGAGTAAAGCCTATGGCGAGGCATTGGGCCGCTTGCATGCGGATAAGTTTGGTATGGAGGTCGCCTGCCTCCGGATCGGGGCCTTCCGGGCAGAACCGGGCAATGCGCGCGAATTGGGCGCCTGGATCAGCCATGGCGATATGGCTGCACTTGCCAAGGCGGTGGTCCAAGCGCCGCGCTTTCACTTCCTGGTGCTCTACGGCGTTTCAGCCAATAGCCGCGCCAAATGGGGCGGGGATGCAGCAGCACGCGCCCATATCGGCTATGTGCCGCGTGACAATGCAGAAAATTGGGCAGCCACCCTTGCCGGCAAGACCGCCACACCAGGCAGCCCTGCCGCGCTATTTCACGGCGGTAGTGTCTGCGAGATTGGCTTCACCGGCGATCCGGGGCGGATCGCCTGAAGCCGACCCCGCCCTTATCAATTCGGCCGCGTGAACGCCTGCCGCGCGAGCAGCTTCCAACCATCCGGCTGCTTCTTCCAGACTTGGAGAATGCCGATATTCACCGGGTTCACGCGGCCATTGCTTTCTGATTCACCGCGCAGCACATGGCGCACAATGGCGTCATCGCCCACCACATCAATGGTCTGATCCGAAACATTCATGGACCGGAAGATCGAGGTCTTATTCGCCAGCGGATCAATGAATTGCTGGCGGTTTTCGATCCGCCCAGCCGAATGGCCGTAGCTGAGCCTTTCATGCGTCACGGCCATCAACCCGGCCCGGTCCCCGGCCAGCATGGCCTTGGTCAGTGCCTCCACCGCAGCGGCCACGGCGGCAGCATCGCTGCCCTGAGCCTGGGTCGGCAGAGCGGCCAAGGGGGATAGGGCCAGGGCAGCCCCGGCCAGCGCCATATGGCGACGATTCATGGTCATAGCTTTTCCTCCCGCTGCGGTTATCCGCAGTTCGAGGATAAGTCTGGAACTCCTCGCACCGCCAAGCAAGCCCAGTCCCAGCCTATTTTTTGGGCAAAACCTTGCAATTTCACCGATCGACCCCTTTTGAAGCGGACAAGTCCGGGTGGACACCCGGGCGCTGCGCCTGTAGTGCGGCGCAACATCCGATCCTTTGGGGGTATCCCATTATGAAAGTGGCCGTTCTTAAGGAACGCCGGGGCGGGGAGACGCGGGTCGCCGCGACACCCGAGACCGTTAAAAAGCTTATCGCCTTGGGCTGCGCCCTGACGGTTGAAGCGGGCGCGGGCATGGCCTCGGGCCTGACTGATGCCGCCTATGCCGAAGCCGGGGCAAGCATCGCTGCCGATGCCGCCGCCGCACTGGCTGGTGCGCAAATCGTGCTGAAGGTGCGCGCCCCCTTGGCTGCCGGGGAAGGCGCGGTAGATGAGCTTGCGCTGATCCAGCGCGGCGCTTTGCTGATCGCGACCCTGGGTGCCGATGCCGATGCTGCTGCGCGCTATGCGGCAGCGGGCATTGATGCCTGTGCCATGGAGTTGCTGCCGCGCATCACCCGCGCGCAATCCATGGATGTGCTGTCTTCCCAGGCGAACCTGGCGGGCTACCGCGCCGTGGTGGAAGGCGCGACTTCCTATGACAAGGGCTTCCCGATGATGATGACGGCTGCCGGCACCGTGCCTGCGGCCAATGCCTTCATCATGGGTGCCGGCGTTGCCGGGTTGCAGGCCATTGCAACCGCGCGCCGCCTTGGGGGCCGTGTTTCGGCGACCGATGTGCGCCCCGCCGCCAAGGAAGAAATCAAATCCCTCGGCGCCAGCTTCGTCGGTTACGAGGATGAGGAAAGCAAGGCCGCGCAAACCTCGGGCGGCTATGCGAAGCAGCTTTCCGCCGCCTTCTACGCCAAGCAGGCGGAAGTGGTGGCAGCGCATATCGCGAAGCAGGATGTTGTTGTCTGCACCGCGCTCGTGCAGGGCCGCCGCGCGCCCATCCTGGTGACGGCGGAAATGGTTGCCGCCATGAAGCCCGGTTCCGTGATTGTGGATATCGCATCCGACGCGGGCGGGAATTGCGCGCTGACCAAGCCCGGCGAGCTTTTCGTCACCGAAAATGGCGTAAAGATTCTGGGCTTTACCAATTGGCCCGGGCGCATTCCAGCAGCGGCTTCCGCGCTTTATGCGCGCAATCTGCTGACCTTCCTGACCACCTTCTGGGATAAGGACGCCAAGGCGCCCAAGCTTTCGGAAGAAGATGAGATTGTGAAGGGTGTTGCGCTGACGCGCGGCGGGGCCGTGGTGCACCCGCAAATGAAGCCGGCCCAGGCAGGCTAAGGAGAATTCGGATGAACGCGACCGAACTCGCCAATCAGGCGGCCAGCACGGCGCAGCGTGCGCTGGAATTGGCGGAACAGGCCCGCCGTGCGGCGGAAGCCGTGGCGCCGGTGGCTGCGGCGGCTGAGCCGTTTTTGTATCTGCTGACGATCTTCTTGCTCGCCTGCTTCGTCGGCTATCACGTGGTGTGGAACGTGACGCCTGCGCTGCATTCGCCGCTGATGGGCGTGACCAATGCCATCTCCTCGGTGATTGTGGTCGGCGCTATCCTCGCCGCCGGCACTGCCGATGGCTGGGTTGCGCGTATCTTCGGCTTCATCGGCGTGACGCTGGCTGCCGTGAATATCTTTGGCGGCTTCATGGTGACGCGACGAATGCTTGCCATGTTCAAGAAGAAGGGGAGCTAATCCAATGGCGACCACTCTTCTCACATTGGCGTATCTGGTTGCATCCGTGCTGTTCATTCTGGCCTTGCGCGGGTTGAGCCATCCGGAAACCAGCCGCCAGGGCAATATGTTCGGCATGATCGGTATGGCGGTTGCCATTGTGGCGACGCTGTTGAAACCGGGCATGGATATCGCGGGCATTGGCCTGGTGATTGCGGGCCTGGCCATTGGTGGCGGCATCGGCACCATTGTGGCGCAGCGGATTCAAATGACGTCGCTCCCGCAGCTGGTCGCAGCCTTCCATTCGCTGGTGGGCTTGGCAGCCGTATTCGTGGCGGCGGCGGCGTTTTATGCGCCAGAGAGCTTCGGCATCGGCGTGCGCGGCAATATCAAAGGCGCGTCTTTGGTTGAAATGTCGCTGGGTCTTGCGATTGGCGCCATCACCTTCTCGGGCTCTGTGATTGCCTTCGCCAAACTTGATGGCCGGATGTCTGGCGCGCCCATCATGTTCAAGGGTCAGCATATGCTGAACCTGGGGCTTGGCATTTTGCTGGCGCTGCTGGTGGTGCTTTTCGTGATTACCGGCAGTGATGTGCTGTTCTGGATGATTGCGATCCTGTCTTTGGTGCTGGGCTTCCTGCTGATCATCCCGATTGGCGGGGCGGATATGCCCGTGGTGGTTTCCATGCTGAACAGCTATTCCGGCTGGGCGGCGGCGGGCATTGGTTTCACTATCGGCAATTTGCTGCTGATTGTGACCGGCGCGCTGGTGGGTGCTTCTGGTGCCATCCTGTCCTACATCATGTGTAAGGGCATGAACCGCAGCATCATCAATGTGCTTCTGGGCGGCTTTGGTTCTGAAGGCGGCGCGGCGGCGGCTGACGGTGCGGCGGCGGATCGCCCGCCGGTCAAGGCCGGCAGCCCGGAAGATGCGGCCTATATGATGAAGAATGCGCAGAAGATCATCGTGGTGCCTGGCTATGGCATGGCGGTGGCGCAGGCGCAGCAGGTGCTGCGTGAAATGGCCGATCTGCTCAAGAAGGAAGGCGCTGAAATCAAATACGCCATCCATCCTGTCGCGGGGCGCATGCCCGGCCATATGAACGTGCTGCTGGCCGAAGCCAATGTGCCTTATGATGAGGTGTTTGAGCTTGAGGAGATCAACCCCGAATTCGCCGATGCCGATGTGGCCTTTGTGATCGGGGCGAATGACGTGACCAACCCGGCGGCGAAGACCGATAAATCATCCGCGATTTACGGTATGCCAATCCTGGATGTGGAACGCGCCAAGACAGTGTTCTTCATCAAGCGCGGCATGGCGAGCGGTTATGCCGGCGTGGATAATGAGTTGTTCTTCCGCCCGAATACCATGATGCTGTTCGGTGACGCGAAGAAGGTCACGCAGGAAATCGTGCAGGCCTTGCAGCGCTGAACAAGGCGCTGCCCAGACAACCCCGGCCCGCGCGCGCGTGCCGGGGTTTTTTTAATCCTCGTCCCAGGGTGCTTTCACATCATCGCGCGGCGGGCGGCCACGCTTCATGCGCCCGCGCGACAATTCCGTGACCACGCCATGCAGGGTGCGGAGTTCCTGTTCCGTTACCTCGCCGCGCTGGAACCAATGGCGCAGATTGCGCACCATGCCGGGGCGCTTTTCCTGATTGTCGAGAAAGCCCGAAGCATCCAATTCGGCAATCAGCCTTCCCAAGAATATGTCCAATTCGCCCTTGGTCGCGACATGGGTTTCATTGGTCATGAGGTAGCGTGGCGGCGTTGCCTCGGCGGCCATCCACCATTCATAGGCCAGGATCATCACGGCCTGGGCAAGGTTCAGCGAATTATGCTCGGGGTTCAGCGGGTAGCGGACAAGTGTGTCGGCGCGCGCGAGGTCCTCGGCTTCCAGCCCTGCCCTTTCGGGGCCGAATAGCACGGCGACGCGCTGGCCCTTGGCATTGATGGCGCGCAAGTCTTCCGCTGCCGCGCGGGCATCACGCACCGGGATCACCACATGGCGCGGGCGCGGGCAGGTGGCCAAGACGCGATGGCAGTCCGCCAAGGCAGCATCCAGCGTATCAAAAACCTGCGCGGCATGGATGATGGGATCAGCGCCGGAAGCGGCAGGCAGTGCATCCGGCTGCGGCCAGCCATCGCGCGGGGCCACGATACGCAAATGAAACAGGCCGCCATTGGCCATGGCGCGGGCGGTGCTACCGATATTGCGCGCCATTTGCGGGCGCACCAACACGATGATCGGGCTTTCACCCGGGGGCGGCGTCAGTGGCGCCCCCCCTTCCCCGCGCCCGCCTGTCATCGCGCCAGAAAAGCCCTGAGTTGAGCAATCTCGGCTTCCTGCGCGGCGATGATGGATTCCGCCAGGCGCTTCATTTCTGGATCCTTGCCATGGCGCAGCACCACGCGCGCCATGTCTATCGCACCCTGGTGATGCGGGATCATGCCGGCGGCAAAATCGCGGTCCGCATCGCCAGTGAAGCGGATATTCATGTCACGGTGCATCTTGTCATTCGCGGCACGAAATTCGCGCGTGGTGGCGGGTTCATTCGCGCTGTGGCGCGTGCCATGGCCTTGATGGCCCTGTTGGGCCAGAGCAGGCAAAGCAAAGGCTGCGAAGGCAAGGCAAAAGGCGATGCGTTTCATAAGGAGGTTCCCGGTTATTGGTTCAACCGGGGAAGAATGCGGCTTGCCATAAGGGTAAGGTCAAGCGCGTTTCCAGGTGGTGCCACCCGCGCCATCTTCCAAAATGATGCCTTGCGCCTTCAAATCATCGCGAATGCGATCGGCTTCGGCCCAGTTTTTCGCCTGACGGGCGGCAAGGCGGGCCGCGATGGCGGCTTCAATGGCAGCGGCATCATCGCCATCACCTTGCAGCCAATGGGCAGGATTGCTCTGCGCCACGCCCAGCACCCCTGCCGCTTCACGGAAGGCAGCGACCACTGCACCAATTTCCGGCGCATCCCGCAGACCCATGCGTTCCAGCACGACATTGGGTGACCCACCCACCGTGAGCGCATTGGCAAGCGTGCGGAGATCCCGCAACCGCGCCAAGGCCAGCGGGGTGTTCAGATCATCCAAAAGCGGTTCCAGCACCCAAGCGGCCATTTCTGCCGAGGCTTCATCGGCGCTTAAATCAGAAGCGCGTGCCAGCATGGCGTAGTGATCATCCAATTCCGCCTTGGCTTCATCCAAACCCGCTTCAGTGAAATCCAGCGATTGGCGGTAATGGGTACGCAGCAGCAGCAAGCGGAACGCCTCACCGGCCCAGGCACCCTTCTTCAATATGTCCCGCACGGTGAGGAAATTGCCGAGGGATTTCGACATCTTCTCCCCATCCACCAGCAACATGCCGTTATGCATCCAGTAACGGGCAAAGGCAGCGCCAGGGAAAGCGCAGACGGATTGCGCGACTTCGTTTTCATGATGCGGGAAAATCAGGTCATGCCCGCCGCCATGAATGTCGAAGCTTTCACCAAGATGCTTCCAGGACATGGCGGAGCATTCAATATGCCAGCCAGGCCGCCCTCGGCCCCAGGGGCTGTCCCAGCCAGGTGTCTCGGCATCGCTTGGCTTCCACAGCACGAAATCGCCGGCATCGCGCTTATAGGGCGCCACATCCACCCGCGCGCCGGCCAACAATTCATCCGGCGAACGGCCGGAAAGCTTGCCGTAATTGGCAAAGGACGGCACCGAGAAAAGCACATGGCCATCGGCGGCATAGGCATGGCCATTTGCGATCAGGCGTTCGATCAGCGTGATCATTTCCGCGATATGGCCTGTGGCGCGCGGTTCCACATCGGGCGGCAGCGCACCAAGCGCTGCCATATCGGCATGGAAATCCGCCGTCGTGCGCGCAGTTATGGCTGCGATGGGCTCACCGCTTTCACGTGCACGCGCATTGATCTTGTCATCCACATCCGTGATGTTGCGCGCGTAAGTAACGTGCGGATAAAGCCGGCGCAGCAGCCGCGCCAGCACATCAAACACCACCACAGGCCGAGCATTGCCCAGATGCGCCAGATCATAAACCGTGGGACCACAGACATAGAGCCTGACATGCTGGGGATTGAGCGGTTCAAAGTGTCGCTTAGTCCGCGCTGCGCTGTCGTGCAGGAAAAGCTTAGCCATGCGTCAGCTACCCGCTGCGATTTTTAAGCGTAGCGCTGCTTTTTCGCGTCCGATCAATGGCAGGATGGTGCCGATATCCGGGCCGTGATCTTCACCCGTCAGCGCAAGCCGTAGCGGCAGGAACAGCGCCTTGCCCTTGCGCCCAGTGCTTTCCTTCAGCGCACCGGTCCAGGCACCCCAAGTGCTGCCATCCCAGGGTTCCGCCGGCATGGCGGCAAGGGCCGCGCGCAGGAAATCGCCCTCATTTTCCAAAACGGGCGGCACGATGGAACCGCGCACCACATCAAACCAGGGCTTTGCTTCGCGCAGCAGATCGAGATTACCGCGCACGGCAAGCCAGAAATCCTCATCCGCGCCTTCGGGCAGCCTATCCTTCACCGCGTCAAAGCTGATACCATGCAAAAGCTTTCTGTTCAGCGCCAACATATGGCGCGGATCAAAGCGCGCAGTTGATTGCGAAACCTTCCCAAGATCATAAGTGGGCGCGAGGTCAGCGGGCATGCCCGCCACCGGATCATTGGAAGTCCCAAGCGCGGCCAAATAACCCACCAGCGCCGCCGGTTCGATGCCATCCTTGCGCAAATGCCGAAGTGAAATGGAACCCAGGCGCTTGGACAGCGCGCCACCTTCCGCATCCGTCAGCAGCGGCAAATGCCCGAAGGCCAGCGCGCCTTGTTTACCGCCCAGCGCTTCAAAAATATCAATCTGGATGCCGGTATTGGTAACGTGATCCTCTCCACGCACAATATGCGTGATGCCCATTTCAAGGTCATCCACCACAGACGTGAAGGTATAAAGCGGCGAACCATCCGCGCGGATCAGCACCGGGTCTGAAATCGCCGTCAGCTTCACGCTACGATCACCCAGCACCTGATCCCGCCAGGAAACCGACCGGGAGGACAGCAAAAAGCGCCAATAAGGCTGCTTGCCGTTGGACAGCGCCTTTTCATATTGCTCGCGCGTCATTTTCAGCGCTTCGCGATCATAGAGCGGCGGCTTGCCTTCGCGGCGGCGACGTTCGCGCTTGTAGGCGAGTTCTTCCTCAGTCTCAAAACACGGATAAAGCCGACCTGCGGCCTTCAGCCTTTCCGCAGCCTCCGCATAGCGATCCAGCCGATCCGTCTGGCGCACCAGCCCATCCCAGGGCAGGCCAAGCCAGGTCAGGTCTTCCTCAATCGCCTCGGCATATTCCGTGCGAGACCGTTCCGTATCCGTATCATCCAAGCGCAGCA
>CAIMVB010000142.1 GCA_903844785.1 uncultured Rhodospirillales bacterium
GATCTCGGCTGGTTCGGCCATTATGATTTGAGCGATTCACTCGGCATTACCGCGCAATTTGATCACCCAGTTTTCCAAGCCGCGCTAGCGCGCTTCCTGGCAGCCTGCGAAGCCGCGGGCAAGCCCGCCGGTGTGCTGGGCGCGGGGCTTGAAATGGTGCGCGGTTGGCGCACCAAGGGTTTTCGCTGCCTGTGCTATGGTTCCGATGTCAGCGTTTTCCAATCGGCGCTGAAGGGCGCTTTGGATACGCTTAAAGGCGAAGCGGGCTGAACATTCATTACTCACAGAAATACGCGGAAGGCTCTCATGGAATTCAAGATCGGCACTGAACAGCGGGAAATGGTCGCCGCCGTTAGGCAATTGGCGCAAAGCGAATTCAAGCAGGATGCGCCGAAATGGATGGATGGCACCTTTCCCTGGCCGAATATCAAAAAGCTTGCCGGGCTTGGCGTGCTTGGCATGTCAGTGCCGGAAGAATATGGCGGGCTTGGCCTTTCCATTCTGGATACAGCGCTGATCCTGGAAGAAATTGCCAAGGTTGATTACGTCACAGCCATGGCGGTGCTGGGTGAAGCCGGGGTGCAGACCCGCGTCATTTCCCATTACGCGCCGAAGGCCATCAAGGAACGCATTTTGCCGCGCGTTATTTCCGGCGATTGCATCCTTGCGATTTGCATGACGGAACCGCATGCCGGCACGGATGTGGCGAATTACCGCACCAATACCAAGCGCCACGGTAATCATTTGGTGCTGAATGGCACCAAAACGTTGATTTCCCGCGCCGAGGAAGCCGGCATGTTCGTGGTCTTTACCCGCGTAGATGGCAAGGCTGGACGGGAAGGCATTGGCTGTGTGCTGGTGGAAAAGGGCACACCTGGCCTAGCCGTAACTGGCACTTACCACACCATGGGGGGCGAGAACCTGCACGAAGTGCAATTCGATAATTGCGAATTGCCGCCGGAAAACCTGGTAATCGAAACCGATGGCTTCAAGAAATTGCTCACCGCCTTCAATACGCAGCGCTGCCTGAATCCCAGCATCTCCCTTGGTTTGGCAGAAGGCGCCTTTGATGAGGCTGTTGCTTACGTGAATGACCGCAAGCTGTTCAATAAATCCATTGCCGAATTCCAGGGCATTCGCTGGAAATTCGCCGATATGTTCAAGGATATCGAAGCCGGGCGCGGCTTGCTCTACCGCGCCTGCCTGACCGCCAACCCCTTCCCAGATCCCCTCATGGCGGCGACGGCGAAGGTATTCTGCAATGAAATGTCGCTCCGCGTTACCAGTGAGGCGATTCAGGTCCATGGCGGCTACGGCTTTACCGATGAATACCCGGTCTCACGCCTTTATCGCGGTGCGCGTTATGGTTCGCTCGGCGGCGGGTCTTCGGAATCGCTGCGTGATCTGATCGGCAAGCGCATTCTGGCTGATGCCGGCGGCGTGGATGGCATTATGGGGCTGGATACTTACTGAAAATCTTGCCGCGCGCGGGGCGGCTGTGGTTATGCTGCGTTGATAACACCGGGAGGAAATTCATGAACCACCAGATCAGCCGTCGCGCCTTGCTGGGCGCCGCCACCCTGGCGCCCTTCGCCGTGCAGGCGCAATCGGATTGGCCCAATCGCCCGGTCCGCATTGTGGTGCCCTTCCCGCCTGGCCAGGCCGCCGATATCTTCACCCGGCTGATTGCCGATGAGCTTTCCAAACGCTGGCCGCAGCGCGTGGTGGTGGAAAACCGCGCGGGTGGCGCTTCCGTACCAGGCGTCGAATCCGTGGCGCGCGCGCCGGCCGATGGCTATACGCTGCTTACCGGAACGTCTGGCCCGCTTGGCGTGAACCCTTCCGTCATGCCGCGCCTGCCCTATGATGTCGAAAAGGATTTCGCCTTCATCAGCAATGTTGTGATGGTGCCGTTATTGGTCGTTGCGCATCCTTCCGTCACTGAACGCACCATCCAGGAATTGGCCGCCAGCGCCAAAGCGCGGCCCGGGCAGATAGATATGGCCTCTGCCGGCCCAGCAACCAGCCAGCATATGGCAGCGGAATTGCTGATGCTGCGCGCCGGCATTCGCTTCAACATCGTACATTATCGCGGCAGCGGCCCCGCCATTGCCGATGTCATGGCCGGTAATGTGAAGCTGATGACGGATTCCGTCGCCTCAGCCCTGCCACATATCCAATCAGGCCGCGTGCGCCCGATTGCGCTTTGCAGCGCGCGTCGCGTGCCGCAATTGCCCGATGTGCCAACCATCGCGGAAAGCCTCGTGCCCGGCTATGAAGCCGCCGGCTGGTCGGGCCTGGTCGCCCCCGCCGGGACGCCGCCTGAAATCATCAATCGCATCAATGCCGATGTGGTTGCGATTTTGCGTGACCCTACTGTGACCAAAAAGATCGAAGATATGGGCGCGGTGGCAGACCCGTTGACACCCGATCAATTCGGCCAATTCGTCCGCAGTGAGGTAGCCAAATGGCGCGAAGTAGCGCGCGCCGGGAATGTGAAGCTGGAAGGCTAAAAAGGCATCACTGCAGCGCCATGCCGGCGGCCACGCCATGCAGGCAGGCCATCAACAGCGATAGCGGCAAGCGCAAGCGCCACCACCAGGCAGGCGCCATGCTGGCCGCTTGCGCCGCACGATCCGAAAGCGGCAGCAGCGCGAAAATTATCGCCAAAAGTAAAAGCCCAGCCTGGGGCGGCAGCAGCAGCGCCACCCAGGCCATCAGCATGGGCAGCACGGAAAGCACCAGCCAGCGCGTCAGCGCTGCGCCTTCTTCCCGGTTCGCGGCCAGGCCCCACCAGGCGCCGCCTATGAAACTCGCAATCAGCGCGCCATAGGCGGGGCCAGCCTGCAACGCGAAGGCTGCCGCATCTCCACCCGTCGCCAACAATGGCGGCATGGCAAGGCTTGGCAGCAGGCCAGCGGCGCCCAGCAGCAGCGCGGGGCGGGGGATGGAGGCAATGGACATGCCCCTGCCCTCTCACAATTCTGCCTGTCAGGACAAGCCCCACCCTGGCGAAGCGGCGCCACTGGGGCCATCTTCCGAAAATGAACCTGATTGCCCCCGGCCCCGTGCTCTTTATGCCGGAAAAGCGCCCGGCGCCGCCCACGACGCGGCGCCTGTCCGTGACCGCGCCCTATGAACCGAATGGCGACCAACCGCGCGCCATCGCCCATCTGGTCGGTGGCTTGGAAGCGGCAGAGCGTGACCAGGTGCTGTTAGGCGTGACCGGTTCCGGCAAGACCTTCACCATGGCCAAGGTGATTGAAGCCGTGCAGCGCCCAACGCTGATCCTGGCGCCGAATAAAACGCTGGCTGCGCAGCTTTATGGGGAGATGAAAAGCTTCTTCCCCGAAAACGCGGTTGAGTATTTCGTATCCTATTATGATTACTACCAGCCGGAAGCCTATGTGCCGCGCACGGACACCTACATCGAAAAAGATGCGCAGATCAATGAACAGATCGACCGCATGCGCCATTCCGCGACTCAGGCGCTACTGGAACGCAATGATGTGGTGATCGTCGCCTCGGTTTCCTGCATTTACGGTATCGGCTCGGTTGAGACCTATTCGCGCATGGTGGTGAAGCTCGAAGCCGGCGGGCAGATTGACCGCGATGTGCTGGTGAAGGGCCTGGTGGAACAGCAATATCGCCGTAATGATAATTTCTTCGCCCGCGGCACCTTCCGCATTCGTGGTGAGACCGTGGATCTATGGCCGAGCCATTTGGAAGATCGCGCCTGGCGCGTTTCCTTGTTTGGCGATGAGATTGAAGCAATCCGCGAATTTGATCCGCTGACCGGCGAAATCACCGCCGAGATGGAACGCGTCTCAATCTACGCCAATAGCCACTATGTCACCCCACGTCCGACCCTGACCCAGGCCATCACGCGCATCAAGGATGAATTGAAGGAACATCTGGCGAAGCTGCATGCCGAAGGCAAATTGCTGGAAGCGCAAAGGCTGGAACAGCGCACCATTTTCGACATTGAAATGATGGAAACCACCGGTTCCTGCAAAGGCATTGAAAATTATAGTCGTTACCTCACGGGCCGCAATCCCGGCGAACCGCCGCCCACGCTATTCGAATATTTACCCGAAAACGCACTGCTGATCGTGGATGAAAGCCATGTCACCGTGCCGCAGATTGGCGGCATGTATCGCGGCGACTTTGCCCGTAAAACCGTGCTGTCCGAATATGGTTTCCGCCTGCCTAGCTGTATGGATAACCGCCCACTAAAATTCGAAGAATGGGATACCTACCGCCCGCCCTCAATCTTCGTCAGCGCGACGCCTGGTCCTTGGGAGATGGAACGCACCGGCGGCGCC
>CAIMVB010000143.1 GCA_903844785.1 uncultured Rhodospirillales bacterium
CCAAGGATGCGCTCAAATCCTGCTGAATGATGCGATCACCAAGTTGCAACACGCCGCCGCCCGAGCGGCCAAAAATCAGCCGCGCGCTGGGGTCCGCGAGTAAGGGCCCGGCAACCACGGCCAGATCATCGGCCAGCGTCCGGCTGATTTCGGTCCCCATTCGCGCCAATTCCTCGGCGGGGCGGATCAAATCCTCAATCTTGAAGCGACCGGCATTCAAATGCAGGGCGAAAAGCCCGCGCGCCATGGCGGGCAAGGCGGCTGGGCGATCAGTCCCCGGCGGCAAATCGGCCCGGGCACCGGCAGGAAAGACAATGGAGCGGGCCAGGCCACGCTGCGCATCCAGCGCCACACAGGCCCCACCGCCGCCAAGCCCAGTGCGGGAAGGCAGTGTCACCGCCATGGTCAGGGCGCCGGCCACAGCCGCATCCACCGCCGACCCACCGCTTGAGAGGATATCACGCGCCACAATCGCCGCGCGGGGTTCATCGGCGGCGACTCCGCCCAGGAAGCCCGCCACATGCCCAGGCGTACCGAAGGGGACATTCGGACGGCCCGTGACCGTTTCGACCGTGCGATCCATTGCGGTTTCAACGGTTTGGCAAGCGGCCAGCACAAGGCCAAGCCCCATCCCGAGCACCACACGCCCCAGCCGCACCCTGCCGCCCTGATCCATCATGCCGATATTCTTCCTGACTGGCCGCGCGCCAGCAAGCACGCTTCAGGGATGGGATTAGCATAGAAGTGGCGAAGTCCAAGGGCGGGGGCACCGCAGGCGGCTTGCCTTGCCGCGCGGGCCGGGCTTGGCTGCGGGCGGAACTCATCGCCGGGACCAAGATAATGCAAAGACGCCTGCTGCTCTCCGCCTTCGCTGCCACCTTCGCCGGGCCTGCGCTGGCTCAGGGGTTTTCTGAAGCGCAGCGCGCGGAAATCCTGAGCATCCTGCGCGATGCTTTGCGCCGCGACCCTTCCCTGCTGCGCGATGGCCTTGGCGCGCTGCAAGCGGCCGAGGATCAGGAACGCTTTTCCGCCCAATCAGATGCCATCCGCGCGCATGAAGCAGCCCTGCTCCGCAACCCCGCCGACCCGGTGCGCGGCAATCCGCGCGGCGATGTCACGATTGTCGAGTTTTTCGACGCGCGCTGCCCGTTTTGCAAAAGGCTGGCAGGGGAGATGAAGGAATTGCTGCGAAAGGATCGCAATATCCGCCTGGTCATGAAGGATTTGCCAGTATTGGGCCCGGCTTCTGTCAGTGCCGCGCGCGCCCTGCTGGCCGCGCAACGCCAGGGCAAATATGGCGAATTCTATGATGCGCTGATGGCGCTGCGCGGCGAGCCAACCGATGCCGCCATGCGCGCAGAGGCTGAGCGAATCGGGCTGGATGTGGCGCGCTGGCAGCGCGATTTGCTGGACCCCACGCTGCAACAGCGCATTGACGCCAATCTGCAATTGGCCCGGGCGCTCCGCATTGAAGGCACGCCGGCACTGATCATTGGCGAGGCCTTCATCCCCGGCGCGGTGCCCTTGGCCGATATGGAACGCGCCGTGGCCGAAGTGCGCCGCGCGCGGAGATAGGCGCGCTGCTTCCCCGCCCGCAAAAGGCGCGCGGGGAATTGGTGATGGATGCAATGTAGCCAAGCTGGGGCGGTGGACCCGTCAGGCCGAATCAGGCGGGGCTTGGTCGCGGCGCTGTGGGATTCGGCGATGGCCTGGCCGGCCCGGCGGGTGGCGCGGGTTTGCATTGTGCATTGCCGAATTGGGTAAGGCAGGTTGTTTTGGTGCAGTGGTTGATCGCATTCTCACGCGCTTCGGCATTCACATCCATGCGTTCAAAATCTGGAATGCTACGCCATTGCGTCATGGTAACTGGCCGGCATTCAGTGGTCACGCTTCCGCCCATTGGGGTCGAAACGCAGTTGGTCTGGCCAGTTGGAACTTCCACAGGCACGGCGCGCGTAACCTGCACAAGCTGGAAGGATGGGGGAAGCTGCCGATAAAATGTCTTCGTGCATTCGCTATGCGTGGCCTGCCATTCGGGGGTGGCGCAACCATATAACAGCAAGGCCAAAGCGCAGGCGGTAAGGCCGTTTTTCAACATAAATAGGCTCCCGAAGCAGAGGCGTAATGAGGCGGCCCCGTCATATCACTGGGTAGTATCCTGCCTTTAAACGTGGCCCCATGAAGCTGTTGGGCTTAAGGCAGCATTTGATCTTTTGGCATCATCGGGCGCGCTATTGTTTCTGGATATACGGATTCCAAAGCAGCCGGTAGGCGTGTGCGGAACCATCAGGCGGTCCCGCACATGAATGCTTTCCAGCGCGCCCGGCCAGCAGCGCTTTCAGGGCGCGGTAAATCCCGCCTTCTTGTGGCTGCCGTCGCAATAAGGCGCCTTGGCGGTCTGGCCGCAGCGGCAGAAGGAAGCCTGGGGCGTGCGGTCAATTTCCTCGCCCGCCGCATTCTGCACAATCATGGGGCCAGAGGCGCGCACGGACCCATTGGGCTGCGGGTCCAGGTTCACCGGGCCAGTCACGCCCGCAATATCGCGGCCTTCGCGCTTGGCCGGCGCGCCGGTCAGCGGAATGCCAGCCGTCTTGTGGCTGCCATCGCACCAGGGGCTATTCTTGCTGGCGCCGCAACGGCACAGCCAAGCCTCACCGCCTTCAATCGGGGCGCCTTTCAGGGTCAATTCGCCCTTCAAATGCAAGGGGCCGCCATCGCGTGTGGTGATGATGGTTGCGGTCATGATGTGATGCTCCGTTTAGATGATGGATGTGAATGTGGTGCCTTAGGCGGCGCCTGACCAGCCCGCACCGGGATCAATCGGAAAAACCGGGCGCGGCAGGCGCTTCCAGGGGAAATTGACCAGGACAGGGCTGGTAAGGCCGGGCACATCCACTTCAATGATCCGCTCATCGGGGAAGAATTCATCAAAGCCGGCGCGGAAATGCCCGCGCGATTTCACCACCACCACCTTTGCGGCGGCGATATCCACACCGAACATCTCAATCATGCGCGGTTCGTGGCATTGGCGCCGGAGGCTTGCCACCACGATGCGGATGCCACTGCCTTCAAGTTCAAGCAATGCGGCTGGGCCAAGATCAAAGGCGCGCCCGGCCATGGTGCCGCGCCGGCCAACCCCCTTGCCATCGGAAAGCTTCACGACGCGCGCGGGTGCGGTGAAGGTGGCGGAAAATTCGCTGGGGATGCGGTTGAATTGCGCCTTGAAGCGCGCGCCTTCGCCAAGCTTATGCGCTTCCTCGGCCAAATCAGGATCAACGAAATTGGCCAGCACCACGCCCGCCACGCTGGCTTCATGCAGGGCGCGCAGCAAATAGGATGTATTGCCGCGCCCGCCGCCGCCCGGATTATCGGCCACATCGGCAATCAGCACCGGTGCGGCGCCCTCACCTGCTGCCTTGGCGCGCGCGGTCACCTCGGCCAAGGAGGTCAGATGCGCGACAAAACGCTGCCGATCCGCCCAGGTGGCACGCGCAATCTCTGCCGCCGCCGCATCGGCCAAAGCCTGATCCCCGCCGCGCGCGGTCACGGTGACCGTCATGCCGCATTTCGGCAGGTCCGAGAATACAAAGCCGCCGCAGATGGAAGCGTTGGCGATGCGCGGATCACGCGCCATCAGCGCCTCACATTCCGCCATGCGGTCAGCATAAGGCCCGCGCGCCGTCAGCAGGCTGACCGAGGGCGGTGTGATCGGCAGGCGCACAAAGGCCCGCGCGAAGCGCTGCCCGGCCAAGGCTTCGCGCAACAAATCCGCGGCTTCGGCGGCGCGGTCGCGCATATCCACATGCGGGTTGGTGCGATAGCCGATGAAGGCATCCACCGCGCCGATCAGTTTTTCGCTGATATTGCAATGAAGATCATGGGTACAAAGGATCGGCACCGCAGGCCCCACAATGGCGCGGATCATCGCTGCCATGGTGCCATCGCTATCCTCATCGCCGGTAGCACTGCTCGCGCCATGATTGGCGATATAGACACCATCCAGCGGTAGCGCCGCCGCCAGACCGCGCCGTATTTCATCCAACGCATCGTTCAACAAATTTTGATCAATCGGGCCGCCTGGTGGTGCAGCCATCACCAGAATGGGCATGGCTTCCCAAGGCCCTGTTTCATCCATGCGCTGGTAGAAACCGGGAATTTCCGATGGCAAATGGCTGATCTTCTGGCGCGCCAGATGGGAAATCGCCTCCCCCCGTTCCAGGCATTGGCGGGCGAAATCCTCCCGCACCGTGACCGGCGCGAAGGCATTTGCCTCCAGATGAAGGCCCAGAATGGCGATACGCGGCTTATGCTGACCCATTTCCGTAACATTCCCCCGGATAGACGCGGCGCGCGGCTTGTATAAACTCACCCCGCAGAAACGATAATTGAGGGGAAGTTCGCTGGGGACGCAATCCACCACCGCTGAGGCTGGGGGGAGAGCCGTGCCGCAATTCGCGGTGCGGCTGGCCGCGCCCGATTTGCGCCCTTGGCTTGGCGGCAATTGCGGTATTGCTGGCGCCTGGTCCTTCACCGCGCCTGAACCCGGCCCGCATCTGGCATTATTCGCGCTGACCCATGGCAATGAAATTGCGGGCGCCATTGTGCTCAATCAGATGCTTAGCGCCGGTATCAGGCCACAGCGCGGGCGGTTGAGTTTCGTTTTTGCTAATCTTGATGCCTTCCAGGCTTTCGACCCCGAAAACCCCATCGCGACGCGCTATCTTGAAGAAGATCTGAACCGGCTTTGGGGTGAAGATCGGCTGCGCGGCGCGCGTAATTCGCGCGAAATGCGCCGTGTGCGGGAATTGCTGCCGCTGGTGGAAAGCGTGGATGTGCTGGTTGATCTGCATTCCATGCTCTGGCCATCCGATGCCTTGACCCTGGCCTCGGAAACTGATGCGTCAATCAGCCTTGGGCTGGCGCTTGGCACGCCGCGCCTGACCGTGGCGGACCCCGGGCATAGCGCCGGGCGGCGCCTGGTGGATCATGCGCGCTTTACCGCGCCAGGTAGCACCGCCGCCGCCGTGCTGGTGGAAGCGGGGCAGCATTGGGAAGGCGCAACGGTAGATGCCATGGCGCAAACCGCCCGTCGCGCGCTTGGGCATTACGGCATTGCGGGCCGCGCCCCGGCGCCCTTACCGGAACCACCTGTGCTGGCCCGCGTGACGGAAACCGTCACCGCCACATCGCATAATTTCATGTTTCTGCGGGAATTTCGCGGCGGCGACATCATCCCGAAAGCGGGCACCGTCATTGCGCAGGATGGCGCGCGGGAAATCCGCACCCCGCATGATGATTGCATCCTGATCATGCCAACCCCGGTGGCGCCGCGCGGGCATACGGCGGTCAGGCTCGCCCGCTTCGAAGCGCCCTAGCGCTTCCCAGGGCTTGCGCTAAAGCGCGGGCCGCGCTTGCCTGCCCCCCTTGCCAAATATGGGGGAAACCAGATGGCTGCCTTGAACTTGATCACCTTTGCCGATGCCGCCGGAAGCCGCGTGGGCGTTTTGCTGGATGGCGGGCGTGTGCTTGACCTTGGGGTCGCCATGCCGCCGGCACGCGACATGATTTCCGTGATTGAAGCCGGCGCGCCGATGCTGGCTGCGATTCGCGCGCTGGCCGCCAATCCGCCCGCCAATGCGGTGCTGCCGCTGGCCAGTGTTGCCTTGCAGGCGCCCATCCCCAAGCCGCGCCGCAACGTGTTCTGCGTCGGGCGCAATTACATGGACCATGTGGCGGAAGGGGATCGCACGCGCGGCATTACGCAAAGCGAAGTGCCGAAATACCCGCAATTCTTCACCAAGGCCGCCGATTGCGTGATTGCCCCAGGCGCCAAAGTGCCAACGCATGAAGGGGTGACGAAGTGGCTGGATTACGAAGTTGAACTGGTGGCCATCATTGGCAAGACGGGGCGCGATATTCCGAAGGAAAAGGCGCTGGAGCATGTCTTTGGCTGGACCATCGGTAATGACGTGACCGGGCGTGATTTGCAGCGCCGCCACGGCCAATGGTTCAAGGGCAAGTCGCTCGATCGTTCCTGCCCGCTGGGCCCGGTGATTGTGCCGGCCAGTGATTTGAACGCGGCCGATCTGGCGATCAGCCTGAAGCTTAATGGCGAACAGCGCCAAGCAAGCCGCACCAGCAAGATGATCTTTGATGTGCCTGAGATCATCCATCAGCTTTCATCGGGCTTCACCCTGCTGCCCGGCGATGTGATCATGACAGGCACGCCCGAAGGTGTTGGTTACGCCATGCAGCCGCCGCAAACCATGAAGGCGGGCGATGTGATGGAATTGACCATTGAAGGCATTGGCACACTGACCAATACCGTCAGCGATTAATTAACTGATGGACATTTGCCTCAGCTTCGACAATGGGCCGGAGCCTGAGGCAACCCCCGGCGTGCTTGATGTATTGGCACGCCGGCGCATCCCAGCGCTGTTTTTCGTGATTGGCGAAAAGCTAAGCGCGCCTGGTGGCCGGGCACTTGCCGAAAGGGTGCGGGATGCCGGCCATGTGATTGGCAATCACACCCTGACCCATGGCGCACCGCTTGGCCGCCGTAGCGCCGCCGAAGCCTTGCGTGAAATCTCTGAGACCGAGGCTTTGCTGGGTGATCTTGCCGCGCCTGAACGCTATTTCCGCCCCAATGGCGGCGGTGGTGCTTTGGGCGCGCATCTGCTGAATGGCACGGCCGCGCGGCATTTGGTGGCACATCAGGCGACGATGGTGCTCTGGAACGCCGTGCCCGGCGATTTCCGCGACGCTGAGGGCTGGCCGGCTACGGCCCATGCGATGCTGCGCGCCGCTCAGGAACCGGTGATGCTGGTGCTGCATGATCTGCCCAATGGCGCCATGCGGCATCTCGACCGGTTTCTGGGGGAAGTGCTGGATCAGGGCTGGCGTTTTCGCGCCGATCCGCCGCCAGGCTGCGTGCCTCTGCGGCGCGGGGTGCCGGGGCCGGATTTCGCGCGTTACATTTCCGGTGCTTGAACCGCGCGCGCTGGCACGCCCATCACTGTTGCCCCCGGCGCCACATCTTCCACAACCGCCGCCCCGGCACCGACCACCGCGCCCGCGCCAATCGCAACCCCTGGGCGAATGACGGCCCCCGCACCAATCAAGGCACCCGCGCCTACCCGCACGCCACCCGCCAGCACCGCGCCAGGGCCGATATGCGCGGCTTCTTCCAGCACGCAATCATGTTCCACAATCGCGCCGGTATTGATGAGCGCGAGTGCGCCAATCCGCGCATCGGGGCCAATCACCGCGCGGGCCAGCACCGCCACGCCATCGGCAAGCTTCACGCCTGCGCCGATGATGGCCGCGGGGTGGATAAGGGCAGGCAGCGCGAAACCCGCGGCACGGAGCCGCCCTGCAGCCGCCTGCCGCGCGGCATTATGGCCAATGGCCGGATGGGCGCTGCCGATACCCTGCCCGGCTAGTCCCGCAAGCGCATTTTCATCACCCAGCACCGGCAGGCCCAGCACTTGCGTGGCCTTGGGCGCAGCATCCAGGAAACCAACGATCTCAAAGCGCCCCCCCGCCAACAGCAAATCGGCCACCGCCTTGCCATGCCCCCCTGCCCCAAGGATCAGGATGCGGGGTTGCTTCACGGTGGCGCTTCCGGGCGCGGCAATGCCGCAGCGCGCGGCGGCAAGGCGAGCCCCCCCGGCGCGGCATTGGGCTGGTTCCGCTGGTTACCTTCTGGCCGCGCGGGCATGCCGCCGGCATTTTCGATCACGCGCTGCACCCCACCCGCAGCCTCGGCCGCCACGGCAAAGGCGATATCGGCCCAGTGCCGGTCCAAGAGCCCAGCCGGGATTTCATTCATTTGCAGCACGCGGCCCAATTCCTGGCCATCGCGGCGGGAGACGATCCAAAGGATTTCAACCCTTTGCATGCGTTGCCGCGTCGGCACGACGGAAACCCTTCCATCGGCAGCGAAACCCGCGCCATCAGCCACATCCTGCGCCAATATGCCGTAATCACCCAGGGCTTCGCGCATCCGCGCCGTCAGGCTTTCATTGCCATCGCCCGGCGCCCCGCGCACCGGCAGCAGATAAAGCCTGGGCGGGCCCGCGTTAGCCAGCGCCGAGGGGCTTGAGGATTTGCGCGCTGCCTCAGCCCGCAGCAGCAAATCCGCCGCACGGCGCGCCGCGTCATTGGCGACCTCAGTGAACAGCGCCGCATCGGGGCGCGACCAGTCGCGGGCCGGAATGGCGCTACCTTCAGCAAGCCCTTGCGGCGCGCCATCGGGGTCAAACAGGGCATAGCGCGGGATCACCCGGGCGCCTTCAAGGCGCATGTCCACGGCCAGGCGCCAATCAAGAGGCAGGGGTTCCTCTGCCGCCGCGGGTACTTCGCGCCGCAGCAGGGCCTGGGCGATGGCCTTGGCGAAAGCTTCCGATTCGGCACCGTTCAGCAGGGCGGCTTCGGGTGTGGGCACCGCCACCCGGTATGGGGGCGGTGCCACCAGCCGGCCCGCCATGCCGCCCGGATTGCCGCGATAGGGTTGGGGCAAATCGCCGCAAGCCGCCAAAAGCAGCGGCAGCAGGGCAAGCCAGGCGAAGCCGCGCCGCTTCACAGCATCACGCAGGTGGCCAGCAGCGTGAGGAAGCTCAGCACCATGAACATGAGGAGATAGGGCATAACCCTTCCATGCCATGGCCAGGGCAGCGCGGGAAGATCAGGGCCGATTTCCCCAGGGCGCTTTCTGTTCTAAGCAGGCCCCAGTTCCCCTTTCGCATTGGCCTTCGCTTGTCATGAACGATACCCCCGTAGCGGCAGAAAAAGCCGCCCCGCGTTATGATTTCCACAGCGCCGAGCCGCGCTGGCAAAAGGCGTGGCAGGACCGCGCCTGCTTTGTGGTGCCCGATGTGCCGCCGGCAGGGGCGCAGAAATACTATGTGCTGGAGATGTTCCCCTACCCCAGCGGCAAGATCCATATGGGCCATGTGCGCAATTACACGCTGGGCGATGTGGTGGCGCGGTATAAGCGCGCACGGGGGCATTTGGTGATGCACCCGATGGGCTGGGATGCCTTTGGCCTGCCGGCGGAAAACGCGGCACGCGAACGCGGTATCCACCCGGCGAAATGGACCTATGACAATATCGCCAATATGCGCGCGGAATTGCAGCGCATGGGGTTATCGCTGGATTGGGCGCGGGAATTCGCCACTTGCGACGTGGAATATTACGGGCGTCAGCAAAAACTTTTGATTGATTTCTGGCGTGCCGGGTTGGTGGAGCGCAAGGAATCCTGGGTGAATTGGGACCCGGTGGATGGCACGGTGCTCGCCAATGAACAGGTGATTGATGGGCGCGG
>CAIMVB010000144.1 GCA_903844785.1 uncultured Rhodospirillales bacterium
GACGGATGTGACGGGCGTTGTGTCTCTGCCGGAAGGCGTTGAGATGGTGATGCCGGGCGATAACGTGTCGATGGATGTGGAATTGATTGCGCCGATCGCGATGGATGAAGGCTTGCGCTTCGCCATTCGCGAAGGTGGCCGCACCGTCGGCGCCGGCGTTGTCGCCAAGATCACGGCGTAAGAACAGGATACCGGGTCCCAAATCATGGACAGCCAAAATATCCGCATCCGCCTCAAGGCGTTCGATCACCGCGTGCTGGATGGCAGCACGCGGGAAATCGTGAATACCGCGAAGCGGACAGGTGCGCGCGTGCGGGGCCCGATTCCGCTTCCGACGCATATCGAGCGTTTCACCGTGAACCGCTCTCCACATGTTGACAAGAAAAGCCGCGAGCAGTTCGAAATTCGCACGCATCGCAGGCTTCTTGATATCGTTGACCCCACACCGCAGACGGTGGACGCGCTGATGAAGCTCGACCTCGCCGCTGGTGTGGATGTCGAAATCAAGATCTGAAGGGCCGGGGGAGTTTACCATCATGGCCGCGAAAAATGGCCGCACAGGCCTGATCGCCAAAAAGCTGGGCATGTCCCGGTTGTTTAACGAGGATGGCTCGACCATCCCCGTCACCTTGCTGCACGTGGACAATGTGCGGGTGGTGGCGAAGCGCAGCGCTGACAAGGATGGCTATGAAGCCGTTCAGCTCGGCATTGGCATTGCGAAGCCCAAGAACGTCTCGAAGGCGAACAAGGGTCATTTCGCGAAGGCTGGTGTGGAAGCGCCGCGTAAGGTTGTCGAATTCCGCGTGGCTACCGATGCCATGCTGGAACCCGGCGCCGTACTTTCTTCCGCGCACTTCGTTGCGGGGCAGAAGGTGGATGTGACCGGTGTGACGGTTGGTAAGGGCTTTGCTGGTGCGATGAAGCGCTGGAACTTCTCGGGGCTTGAAGCCTCGCACGGGGTCTCCATCAGTCACCGTTCGCATGGTTCTACCGGTAACCGTCAGGATCCGGGCAAGACCTTCAAGAACAAGAAGATGGCCGGCCATATGGGCGTTGAGCGCGTGACCACCCAGAATCTGGAAGTGGCGGGCGTGGATGCCGAAAAAGGCCTGCTGCTCATCAAAGGTGCCGTTCCGGGTTCCAAGGGTGGCTATGTGCTGGTTCGCGATGCGATCAAGCGCGCGCGCCATGCTGACGCGCCCTTCCCAGCGGCCATTGCGTGAACGAGGCGAAGATGCAAACCCCTGTCATCACCCTCGAAAACACCAAAGCTGGTGAGATCGAATTGCCGGAAGCGCTGTTTGGCGCCACGCCGCGAGCGGATATCATGGCGCGTGTTGTCCACTGGCAGCTCGCGAAGCGTCGTGCCGGTACGCACAAAGCCAAAGGTATGGGCGAAGTGTCGGGCACGACCAAAAAGCCGTATCGTCAGAAGGGCACTGGTAATGCGCGCCAGGGCTCCTTGCGGGCGCCGCAGTACCGTAAGGGCGGCGTGGTGCATGGTCCGGTCGTGCGTGACCATGGCTATAGCCTGAACAAGAAGGTGCGCCGGCTTGGTCTGATCAGCGCGCTGAGCCAGAAGGCTGCCGAAGGCAAGCTGGTGGTACTGGAAGATGCGGCGATGGCCGCTGATGCCAAGACCAGCGCCGTGGCGGCGAAGGTGAAGGCGCTTGGCTGGACTAGCGTGCTGGTGGTGGATGCGGCGGCGGATCAAAACTTCGCCCGTTGCGTGCGCAACCTGCCGAAAGTGCAGGTGCTGCCGACCATTGGCGCCAATGTCTATGACATTCTGAACCACGACGTGCTCGCGGTGACGCGCGCTGGCGTGGAAGCCCTG
This sequence comes from uncultured Rhodospirillales bacterium, assembly GCA_903844785.1. Taxonomy (GTDB): domain Bacteria; phylum Pseudomonadota; class Alphaproteobacteria; order Acetobacterales; family Acetobacteraceae; genus Neoroseomonas. The sequence goes on from CAIMVB010000144.1 coordinate 1,838, forward strand.
AAGGAGCGGCTGGCATGAGCGATAACGCCGCGAAGCCGAAAAAGCCGGTGATCGGTAAGGAGAGGATGTATCAAACCATCCTCTCCCCGCTGGTGACCGAAAAGGCGACCCTGAATAGCGAACGTGGCCAGATCACCTTCAAGGTGGCCGGTGATGCGACCAAGCCTGAAATCAAGGCGGCGGTTGAAGGTCTGTTCGGGGTGAAGGTGCTTGCCGTGAACACCATTGTGGTGAAGGGCAAGACCAAGCGTTTCCGCGGCCGTCCTGGCCAGCGTTCAGATTGGAAGAAGGCGATGGTGCGGCTTGCTGAAGGCCAAAGCATCGACCTCACGACGGGGCTCGCGTAAGCCATGGCGCTCAAGAGTTTTAACCCGATCACGCCTTCGCTGCGTGGCACGATTCTGATTGACCGTTCCGAA
>CAIMVB010000145.1 GCA_903844785.1 uncultured Rhodospirillales bacterium
CAGCTTGATATAGCCTGCGATCTTCTTCGCCACAGTCTAAATCCTCTCTCATAAAACCGAGAGGCCCGCGGTGCAAACGACCCCCAAAAGGGTCTCCCGCGTTCCCCAAAACGCCAAGAAGCCCCAGGAAGGGTCCGGGGGCTTTCGACGAAGGCGGGCGTTTAAGCGCATCGGGCGGCAGCGTCAAGTGCCCTGTTTTGGGCTGGTCAGACCGCGCCACCGGAGGCATAGAGCCTGCCATGCCCGCACAAGCCTGGATTGTCGTCATCGCCGCCGCTGCCTCTGTCTCCCTCGCCCTGGGGGCGCGGCAGACCTTTGGCCTGTTTCTACTGCCACTGGGGGCGGAGCACGCCATTCCGGCCTTCGCCTATGGTGCGGCGGTGGCGCTGCATAATCTGCTTTGGGGGGTCGGCCAGCCGCTGGCCGGGGCCTTGGCGGATAAGATCGGCGCCGGGCGCGTCGCTCTTGGCGGGGCTGTAATCTACGCCATAGGGCTCATTCTGCCGGCGATCTGGCCCAGCACGCCAAGCCTGATTATCGGCATCGGCGTGCTGACCGCGCTTGGCGTGGCGGCGGCGGGGTCTGGCACCGTGCTGGGCGCAGTTGCCCGCGCCGTGCCTGAAAATCGCCGGGGCGATGCGCTGGGGCTTGCTTCCGCCGGCGGGTCCATCGGCCAGGCAGCGCTGATCCCCTTCGTGCAATGGGGCATTACGGATTACGGGACGTCCGGCGCTTTTCTAATGCTGGCAGCGACCATGGCGCTGATGCTGTTTGTTGCCCCAAAGCTGGAATGGGCGCCGCCTGGCCCCGGGACAGGGCGCGCCACGGGGCTGGCCGGCTTCCCTGCCCTGGCGCGGCGCGCGCTGGCCGAGCGTGATTTTGCCCTGCTGACGCTTGGCTTCTTTGCCTGCGGCTTTCAATTGGCCTTTCTGACGACGCATTTACCCGCGCATCTTTCGCTTTGTGGCCTGCCGGCAGGCCTTGGCGTGACGGCCTTGATGTTTGTTGGCCTGTTCAACATCCCGGGATCATGGCTTTGCGGGCGGGTCGGCAACAGCATCCGCCCTGAAGTGGCGCTGGGCGGCATTTATATGATCCGCACGGTGGCAATCGCGATCTTTGCCAGCGTGACGCCAACCGAATGGGGAACCTTGGTTTTCGCCGCCGTCATGGGCTTCATTTGGCTCGGCACCGTGCCGCTGACCTCGGCGGCCATTGCCCGGCGCTTTGGTGTGGCGGATTTGGGCGCGCTTTATGGGGTTTGCTTCTTCTCCCACCAATTAGGCGGCTTTCTGGGTGCTGGCGCCGGTGCCTGGGTGGTAGATGCCACGGGCAGCTATGCCGCTTTCTGGCCGGTGATGCTGGTGGTGGGCGTGATTGCGGCACTGGCCAATTGGGTCACCCGCCCCATGAAGACGGCGGCGGCGTGATTGACCGAATACCATCTTAGGCAGTTTCTCCCGCGATGTGGGGCAGTAAACTAAAGGATAATCCACGCCCCCTTTGCGACGCTCCGCACTCACGCTTAGATCAGCGCTAGGCCAAAGACTCTGGATAAAAGGCTTCAAGCAGCTCTCGGTAATGCGTTTGGACGTATCTGACCACAGGCGTGGGTAGCGCATCTCTCCATTGGTCCGGTTGGCCAGAGCGGTAGTGGGACGCCTCATCGGTAGTCCCATATGGTCGGCCCGCGATGGCTTCGAAGGAGTGTTGCTGACCGACAGGAAGCCGGCAATGAAAAAGACGAGAGCGGATCGCGGCGCCCAGCGCGCCGTCCGGGTCTTTCACCACATCTTCCATCCTAAGTGTCTGGAACGCGGAATCGGAAAAATGCCAGTGCCTGTAGGCGTGCAGCGGGCCAACAGCACCGTTAAAAAAATCATCCCGTTCGATGAAGGCCAAGGTGAGAAAGTAACCGCTCACCTCATCACTTTTTTGCAAAATCGAGCGTTGCCTCGCCAATTCCGGCCAGTCAAGAACGGAGTGAGTTGTCAGATGCGAGTGGTAGGCTGAAACCAGGATATCAAGAGGATTCCTGATAATATGGATTCCGCCCCCACCAAGCCCCACGGCCATCGCGTAGGAGGCATTCACATAGGCAGTGATATGATCGCTGGCAGGTAGATGAATACTTGAGTAATGCGTTGACGAATAGGAATATCCGTTTATGAACGCAACTTCCTTGAGGTAGCGCTCAAGCCACTTGCTCGCACATTTATGATGCGTGAAAAATTGCAACCTGCTCATATGCCGCCCTCCCACATTACCAGACAATCCTCCTTCGACGTTAACGCGCTGCCCCGGCGACCGGGTCGCAGCGTTTAAGGGGCGTGATCTTGGCGACTTGTAGCCGCGAAAAGCCCTCGGCTGCCAGACGAACCGCCCCAGCAGGCTGGCACCGCCCGGTTGTCCCTCCGCCCCGGCTGGGCTAAGCCACCGCTCCCCGGCGCTCTGCCGCGCCCTTTCTTGAGCTAGGCCCGAAACCCATGCCCATCATGCCCGATAGCTGGATCCGCAACATGGCGGCGGAACACGGCATGATCGAACCCTTCGTGGAAGCGCAGCGCCGGGAAGGCGTGATTTCCTATGGCCTGTCATCCTATGGCTATGACGCCAGGGCGGCGGATGAATTCAAGATTTTCACCAATGTGGACAACGCCATTGTAGACCCCAAGGCGTTTTCCGAAGATGGTTTTGTCACGCGCAAGGGGCCGGTTTGCATCATCCCGCCCAATTCCTTCGTGCTGACCCATACGGTCGAATATTTCCGTATCCCGCGCGATATTCTCGTGATCTGCCTTGGCAAATCCACCTATGCGCGCTGCGGGTTGATTGTGAATGTCACGCCGCTGGAACCCGAATGGGAAGGCCAGGTCACCATCGAAATCAGCAATACCACGCCGCTACCCGCCAAGGTCTATGCCAATGAAGGCATTTGCCAATTCCTGTTCCTGAAGGGCGATACCCCGCCCGAGGTCAGCTATGCCGACCGGCGCGGCAAATATATGGGCCAGCGCGGGGTTGCGCTGCCGAAACTCTGATGGACCGTATTCTCATCCGCGGCGGGCGCGTGCTTTCCGGCAGCATCCCCATCTCAGGCGCCAAGAACGCGGCCCTGCCCTTGATGGCGGCGGGCTTGCTCTCTGATGGCCCGCTCACGCTGACCAATGCGCCGGATTTGGCCGATGTCGCCACCATGGCGGGCTTGTTGGCGCATCACGGGTTGACGGTTGCGCGCGACAAGGCCGCCCGCAGCATCACAATCAGCGGAGCCGCCACCGATCTAGAAGCGCCTTATGATCTGGTGCGCAAAATGCGCGCTTCGGTTTTGGTGCTCGGCCCCTTGCTGGCGCGCCATGGCCGGGCGCGGGTCAGCCTGCCGGGTGGCTGCGCCATTGGCACGCGCCCGGTTGATCTGCACCTGAAAGCGCTCGAACAAATGGGCGCGGAGATCGAGATCACGGCGGGCTATATCGAAGCCCGCGCGCCGGGCGGCTTGAAGGGTGCGCGCATCATCTTCCCGCAGGTATCCGTCGGCGCCACCGAGAATATTCTGATGGCCGCAGCACTCGCGCGCGGTCAAAGCGAGATTATGAATGCGGCGCGGGAGCCTGAGATCACCGACCTTGCCGCCTGCCTCATGCGCATGGGGGCGCGGATTGAAGGCATCGGCACGGATCGCCTAGTGGTGGACGGTGTAAGCACCCTAGGTGCGGCGACGCATCCGATCATCGCAGATCGGATCGAAGCCGGCACTTTTGCCTGCGCTGCCGCGATCACCGGAGGTTCGCTGCTGCTGCAAGGCGCACGTTTGGATCATTTGGGCGCGGTGACGCGCACACTTCGCGAAGCGGGCGTGGATGTGGCGGAAGAAGAAGGTGGCCTCCGGGTCACGCGCAGCAATGGGCTTCGTGGCGCGGATGTGATGACGGAACCCTTCCCCGGCTTTGCTACCGATATGCAGGCGCAATTCATGGCCCTGATGTGCGTGGCCGAAGGCGCTTCCATGATCACGGAAACCATTTTCGAAAACCGCTTCATGCATGTGCCGGAGCTTTCGCGCATGGGCGCGCGGATCAATTTTCACGGCGCTTCGGCCATTGTGCGCGGCGTGAAGCATCTTTCTGGTGCGCCGGTGATGGCGACTGATTTGCGCGCTTCCGTCTCGCTCATTCTCGCCGGGCTTGCGGCGGAAGGTGAGACAATTGTGAATCGCGTCTATCACCTGGATCGTGGCTATGAACGGGTAGAAGCGAAACTCGCGGCGGTGGGCGCCGATATTGAAAGACTGGCGGGTTAATTGTCATGGATATCCCGATCCCCAATGCCCTGAATGGCGCGCCGGCTGAAGCCGAAGCGCCGCTTGTGATTGCTTTGCCCAAGGGGCGTATCCTGAAGGAGCTTCACCCTGTTCTGTCCCGTGCTGGGCTGATCCCGGCTGAGGATTATGCGGATGAAGATAGCCGTAGGCTCCGCTTCCCCACCAATGATCCGGCAGTGGATGTCATTCGCGTGCGCCCCTTTGATGTCGCAACTTTCGTCGCGCATGGCGCGGCCGCCATTGGCGTTTGCGGCGCCGATGTGCTGATGGAATTTGACTACCCGGAAATCTACGCGCCACTTGATCTTGGCATTGGCCGCTGCCGGATTTCCATCGCCGAGCCGGTGAATGCCGCGCCGGATGATCCGCGCCGCTGGTCGCGCGTGACGGTCGCCACGAAATACCCGAATATTGCACAGCGCCATTTCGCCACGCGTGGCGTTCAGGCGGAAATCGTGCATTTGAACGGTGCGATGGAATTGGCGCCTTCCATGGGCCTTGCGCGGCTGATTGTGGATTTGGTGCAAACCGGTTCCACATTGAAAGCGAATGGGCTGAAGGAAGGGGAAGTGATTGCGCATGTCACCTCCAAACTCATCGTCAATCGCACCGCGTTGAAAACTCGGCCCGAGGCGATTGGCGCCTGGATCGCGCGCTTCCGCGCTGCGCTGGAAGCCGCCGCATGAAGCGGCTGGATACGCGCGACGCCGGGTTTGAAGCCGCCTTCACATCGCTTTTGGATGACGCGCGCGAAACCACGCAGAAAGTTGATGGCGTGGTGGCCGGCATCATCGCTGATATCCGCGCGCGCGGTGATGCGGCTTTGATGGATTACACCGCCCGCTTTGACCGGTGGCAGCCGGGCAGCGCCACGGCCTTGCGGGTGACAGACGCCGAAATTGAAGCGGCGGATGCGACCATCGCGCCAGATCTGCGCGCCGCCCTGAACCTGGCGGCGGAACGGATCGAGACCTTCCACCGCGCGCAATTGCCGCAAGATTTGGTGATGCAGGATGCGGCGGGGCTGACGCTTGGGCTGCGCTGGGGGCCGGTGGATGCGGTTGGCCTTTATGTCCCCGGCGGCAAAGCGGCTTATCCTTCTTCTGTGCTGATGAATGCACTGCCGGCGCGCGCTGCCGGCGTGCCGCGCATTGCCATGGCAGTGCCAACGCCCGATGGCGCGCTCAACCCCTTGGTACTGGCGGCAGCCAAGCGCGCCGGCGTCACTGAGATTTACCGTATTGGCGGCGCGCAAGCCGTGGCGGCCCTCGCCTGGGGCACCGCCAGCATCGCGCCGGTGGATCGGATTGTCGGCCCCGGCAATGCCTATGTCGCGGAAGCCAAGCGCCAGGTCTTTGGCCGGGTTGGCATTGATTCCATCGCCGGGCCTTCGGAAGTGGTGGTGATTGCCGATGGCGCCAATGATCCCGCCCATGTGGC
>CAIMVB010000146.1 GCA_903844785.1 uncultured Rhodospirillales bacterium
CCTTCAGCGGCGAAGCTGATGGCAATGGCGCGGCCAATGCCGCTTCCCGCGCCGGTAACCCAGGCGGTTTTTCCTTCAAGACGTTTCATCACAGAACCTTATCAGTGGTGGGATCAATCAGATGCATCTGATCCATATGCGCAATCAGTGACAGCGGCGCACCAACGGTAGCCGGTGTGGCAGGGTCAAGCCGCGCGGAGACTTCCGTGCCATCAAGCTTGAAATGCACCAAGGTTTCCATGCCCATCGGTTCAATCACTTCGGGCTTCAGCGTGACAGGCGCGGTGTTGGATTTATCCGTGGGCTTGTCATCCGTCAGGTGTTCCGGGCGGATGCCGAACAGCACATCCTTGCCCGCATGCGCCTGATAGCGCGCGGTCCGCGCCGCCGGCACATCCAGCACTATGCCCTGCGGCAAATGCAGGCGGAGCGCGCCTGACGCCTGTTCCACCTTCGCCGGGATGAAATTCATCGAAGGGCTGCCAATGAAGCCCGCCACGAATTTCGTCGCCGGATTATGGTACAATTCCTGCGGCGGCCCAACCTGTTCAATAATGCCGTGATTCATCACCACCACGCGGTCCGCCAAGGTCATAGCTTCCACCTGGTCATGCGTCACATAGACGGTGGTGGTATTCACCGTCTGATGCACCTTCTTGATTTCGGTGCGCATCTGCACGCGAAGCTTCGCATCCAGGTTGGAAAGTGGTTCGTCGAACAGAAACACTTTCGGGTCGCGCACAATGGCGCGGCCCATGGCAACGCGCTGGCGCTGACCACCGGAAAGCGCCTTGGGCTTGCGTTCGAGCAAAGGTGTGATGTCCAGAATACGCGCGGCTTCGGTCACACGGCGGTCAATTTCCGCCTTGGGGAATTTCCTGAGCATCAGGCCAAAGGCCATGTTATCATAAACGCTCATATGCGGATAAAGCGCGTAATTCTGGAACACCATGGCAATGTCGCGGTCGCGCGGCGGAATGTCATTCACCACCGTGCCGCCAATCGCGATATCGCCTGAGGTGATTTCCTCCAGCCCCGCAATCATGCGGAGGGTGGTGGATTTGCCGCAGCCCGAAGGCCCGACCAGCACGACGAATTCATGATCGGCGATTTCAAGGTCAATGCCTTTTACCGCCTGAACGCCGCCTTCATAGGCTTTGACGATTTTGCGAAGCGAAACCTGAGCCATTTTCGATCAACCCTTGGTCGCGCCGGCGGTAAGGCCAGCGATGTAATAATCCATGAGGAAGGCGTAAACGATGACTGGCGGCAGCGCGGCCAGCAAGGCGCCTGCGGTGATTTGCCCCCAGACGAAGACATCCCCGCGCACCAGCTGCGATACAACACCGATGGTCAGCGGCATCTGATCTGGCGTGGTGATGAAGGCCGTTGGATAGACAAAAGCCGCCCAGGAAACCGTAAAGGCGAAGATCGTCGCAGCAATGATGCCAGGCAGCGCCACGGGCACGAAGATCTTGAGCAGCATTTGCGGCCAGGTGGCGCCATCAATCAGCGCTGCTTCGTCCAATTCCTTGGGGATAGAGGCGAAATAGCCAATCATGATCCAGGTGCAGAAAGGCACCGTCAGCGTGGGATAGACCAGCACCAAGCCCCAGATAGAATTGAGCAAGCCAAGCCCACCCACGATCTGATAGAGCGGAATGAACAGTAGCGTATCCGGGACCAGATAGGTCAGAAAGACGCCTGTTGCCAAAACCTGACTACCCCAGAAGCGCATGCGCGCCAGCGCGAAGGCCGCCAGGATGGAAATCACCATCGTCAGCGCCACAACCACCACGGTCACGATCACGCTATTGATGAAGAAGCCCTGAAATAGTGAATTGGTGATCAGCTCCCAATAATTGTCCAGCGTGGGATTGCGGACAATCCAGGGATTGCCTTTTTGATCGGCAATTTCCGCGCTGGTCTTAAGGCTGGTGATCAGCATATAGACCGGCGGCGTCAGCAGAATAATCGCTGAGAAGATCAGCGAAATATAGGCCCAGATCAGCGCCCAGCGCCGTTCGGAGCGCAGCGATCCTGCCTTGCCATAAAGGCTCGGCATATCGCGATTGGCTGCAGCGGTCGCGGACATTACATTTGCTCCTTATTGCGACGGGTGACGCCTCGCAGCACGAAGAAGGCGCAAATAGCCAGGATCGGGAACATGAACAGGCTTACCGCGGCACCGCGCGGAATATTGCCCGAAAGAATGCCCACCTGGAACGCGTAGGACGCAAATACATGCGTCAGGTCACGCGGTCCGCCATTGGTCAGCACGCGCACGATGTCGTAATTGGCGAAGGTAACAATCAGGCTAAACAGCACGGTGATGGAAATGATGTTTGCCATCATCGGCAGCGTCACATAGCGCAGGCGCTGCCAGCTTGTGGCGCCATCAATCGCTGCGGCTTCATAAAGCTGTTCCGGCACGGATTTCAGCGCGGCCAGATACATGATCATGAAGAAGGGCGCGCCATACCAGACATTGACGATGATGATGGAAAGCCTTGCCCACCATTTCTCGCCAAGCCAGGGGACGGCTGGAATGCCAAATACCTGGAAAAGCCAATTGATCGAAGAATAGGCAGGGTCAAACATCCACCACCAGCCAAGCGTGGAAAGCGCTGGTGGGATAACCCAGGGCACCAGCAACATGCCGCGCCACTTACGCTGCCCCTTGCTGGGGATGTGGTGCAGCATATGCGCCAGCCAAAAGCCAACCAGCGCCTTCAGGATCACCGCGGTGATCGCAAAAATGCAGGATTGCCAGGCAACTGCCCAGAAGGTTTCGCTTTCGAATAAAATTTCGAAATTGCCGAGGCCATGTGGCAGCCATTCGGCTTCCATAAAGCCAGTCATGCGGCGATTGAGTGTGGAAAGGTAAATCCCGTAGCCCGCCGGATAGGCAACCAAGCCGATCAGCACCACCAGCAAGGGAGTGGTCATCAGAACGGCAATGGTCGAACGCCGCCGCGCCAAGCGTTGCAGGCTGGAAGCGCGCCCTGAATTGGGCGCAGAAGGCATAATTGGCGCCGTGCTGGCGTCAGCGGCCATGGTCTGAACCTTTCCTGAAATGAAAGACGGGCGGCGCGGTGCCGCCCGTCATGCGCGGTCAGCCGCCGCGGCGGATGGTATTAAGTTCGCGCTCCACCCAGGTGAGCGCCTGATCCACCGATTCACCACCCTGCACAATGCGGGCAACAAGCTTGGTATTCAGGCCCTGGTTATACATCTGCACCGCCATCGCTGCCGGCGCGGGCGCCATGGCGATGGAGGTCTTGGCATTATGGTGCGCGCGCACCGGATAGTTATAGACCGAACCCACCGGCGGGCCTTCGGTTTCCCATACCTTGAAGTCCGACATGCTGGTGAAGGGCGGAATATCATAGCCAGCGGACCCATTGGTCTGGCGTTCCGCCTGGGCGCGATCAGACAGCCATTCCAGGAAGGCCTTGGCCGCACCCTTGCTGCGGCTGAAATTCCAGATACCCCAGAAATAGGGCAGATAGGCTGCGAAGCGCCCTTCCGGCCCGGCTGGCATCGGGACAGTCCAGCAGTTTTCGGCCACTTGCGGGGCGTCACGCTTTGCCACCGCCCAGGCTGAAGGCGGGTTGAAGATCAGCGCGGAACGGCCGGAAATCAGCGCGCGGTTATTGCCGCCATCATCCCAAGCCCAGACATCATTGGGCAGGAAGCGGCTGATGCGTGCGCACATTTCCACCGCAGCGCGCAGCTTGGCGTTGTTGCGTACCGTGATCGTGCCCCGCGCATCCATCATGAAGGCGCCATA
>CAIMVB010000147.1 GCA_903844785.1 uncultured Rhodospirillales bacterium
ACGGGGCTATACCAGAAGAAATCGCGGCTACGCTGGCGCACCAGCGCGGCATCCGTCACCCAGCGGATATCGGGCAGGGCGGCCATCAGGCCGGCAATATCGTGCTTCATGCGGCATCACTTTCAGGCTCATCAAAGCTTTTCATCTTGCCGGGGTTAAATAAGCCCAGCGGGTCAACACGGCGCTTGAAACCAAGCTGATCCCCAGGCACGCGGCGATAGCCAGAACCTTCTTCAATCGTCATGACATGCGGATTGGCAATGCCCGCGCCTGCCGCTTCAAACCCGGCCATGATTTCAGCAAGCCGCGCATCATCCTTCCAGCGAATGACTGGCAGCGCTGTCATGGTGGTGCGCCCGCCAAAGCGCACGCATTCCGTGTGCATCCAAACCTCATCCGGGAAGGCCGCGCGCACCTTCTCCACGGATTCCAGCGTGCCTTCAAATGGAAAGCGGCATTGTAGATAGGTCACGCCGCGATCGCGCTTTAACACCTGAAGCGTGGTGTGGTTCCAGCAATATTCATAGAAGGGCGTTGCTTCCGGGTCGCGTTCGGCAGCCACGGTATCCTGGTCAGCCACAATCCGCCCGCCATATTCCCGCGCCATATCACGCAGCGCGACAAGGCCTGAGGGCGCCACCATGACCAGCGCCAGCGCGTGATCTGCTGGCACCACATCGGCAATAGCGCGAAAGAAGGGCGGCAGGCGCGCATCAAACACGCCGCACATTTTCTTGGGGATGCCATCGGCGAAAGCAAGCGCCAGCGCAAAGCGCCCGGCCGCCGCAAAATCAGAAAACACCACCGCAATATCGCGCCAATCCTGCGCCGGCGTCAGCGGCAGGCGCACGCGTGTAATCACGCCTGTCGTGCCATAGGTGCGATTGACCGGATTGGCGTCATCACCTTCCAGGTCGAGCAGCGCTGGCGGGTCCTGCAGTGTCGCCACGCGCACGCCGAGCAGATTGCCCCTTTCGCGCATGGTGCCATGGCTGATGCCGCCAACCCCGGCGCCACCACCCGCAACAAAGCCCGCAATGGTCGCGGTGCGCTTGGTGCTGGGCCAAAGGCGTAATTCCCAGCCGCGTTCGCGCGCCCAAAGGTCTAGATCAATCATGCGCGCACCGGCCTGGGCTTCCAGCACGCCATCCTTCAGCGCGATTGGCGCTGTCATGGCCGTAGTATCCAATACCGCGCCACCATTCAGCGGCACGCATTGGCCGTAATTGCCCGTTGCGCCACCGCGTACCGTGACGGGAACAGAATGACGGCGCGCGGCATTCAGGATGCTCATCACCTCATCTTCTGAAGTTGGGCGCAGCCAGATATCGGCGCGCTTGCCATCCAATTGCCGCTTCAGAATCGGGCTATACCAATAGAAGTCGCGGCTTTTCTGGCGCAGCAGCGCGGCATCGGTGGATTGTTCAATTCCGGCCAATTCACTGGTGAAGGCAGCGATATCAGGCATCGGGATTAGGCTCCCCATCCAACCAGGCGGAGATATCCATGTTGGCCACCTGCTGCCATAGCGCTGCCATGCGTTGCGCGGCGTGATCCAACAAAGCCTCACCAATTTCAACCGTGGCGGCCGAGGCATTACCCACCGCGCCGGCCGGCCCAAGATCCTGCGCTTGCCAGGCCGGCGGCGCGCCGGCATCGGGTGCGAGGCTTGGCGTATTGGTGGAAACACCCTGCCAGCGACTGACGAAATTGCGCGCCTTATCCATCCGCACCAGATCAGGCCGCAGCGCCAGCATCACCGCGGTTTCATCGCGCCCAGCATGGATGCCAAAGCGTGCTTCCACCGGATCACGCAGCGCTTCCGGCTTGCCCATACGCGCCCACATGGCATTCACCACGAAAAGCCCATGCTGAATGCGCAGCCGCCGCGCTGCGATATCAAGCGCTGAGACATTGCCGCCATGGCTATTCAGAAACACCAACCGCTTCACGCCAGCGCGCGCGACCGATGCGCCAATATCGCAGACCAGCGCGATTAGCGTCTCGGCGCTGGTGGTGATGGTGCCCGGGTAGCGCAAATGCTCAACCGAAAGCGCCACTGCCTGGATTGGCAGCACCAGCACTGGCAGATCATCTGGAATGACTTTCAGCGTGCGTGCGACAATTCCCTGATTGATCGCGGTATCCACCGCAACCGGCAAATGCGGCCCGTGTTGTTCAATGGCGCCAACCGGCAGAACCGCAACGGTATTGGCGGGCAGTGAACGGAATTCAGGCCAGGTGAGGTCCTGCCAGAAACGGCTGGGAAGGGGCATCGGAAGCACCGCTTTCGCTGGTTAATAGGGGGCTGGTATCGCAGAATCCCCGGCCTCGTCCAGGCTGGGTTTTGCCCGGTTGGATGGGGTGCGAGGCCAATCGGCAGGGGGGCGGCCCAGTCGGGCGCGATAGCACTGGGCCGAGGTCGGGGAAGGGGATAAGGCCCTAGCCAGCAAGGGCCATATCCAAATCGCGGATCAAATCATCTGCATCCTCAAGCCCGATTGAAAGCCGGACAACATCGGGCCCGGCACCGGCCGCTTGGCGCTGTTCTTCGGTCAATTGCCGGTGCGTTGTGGAAGCGGGATGCAGGATCAGGCTGCGCGTATCGCCGACATTCGCCAAATGCGAAAATAGCGCTACATTTTCAACCAGCCTGACCCCGGCTTCAAACCCACCTTTGACACCGAAGGTGAAGACAGAACCTGGTCCCTTCGGTAGGTATTTCTTTGCCAATGCGTGGAAGGGGCTGGCTTGCAGCCCCGCATACGAAACCCAGGCAACCTTTGGATGCGCGGCCAGAAAGGTCGCTACTTTTTGGGCGTTGGAAACATGGCGTTCCATGCGCAGATGCAGGGTTTCAATACCCGTCAAGGTAAGCCAGGCATTCATGGGCGAAAGCGTGGGGCCGAAATCCCGCAGCGCCACGGCGCGTGCCTTGGTGGTAAAGGCGAAATCGCCAAAATTTTCGTAAAAGCGTAGGCCATGATAGGCGGGCTCTGGATCCGCCATGCTTGGGAATTTCCCATTGGCGTAGTTGAACTTGCCGGATTCAACGATCATTCCACCCAGCGAATTGCCATGCCCGCCCAGGAATTTAGTGAGTGAATGCGTGACAATATCCGCGCCATGTTCGAATGGCCGGCAGAGATAGGGCGAGGCGAGCGTGTTATCCACGATCAAGGGGATACCCGCTTCATGGGCAATATCCGCAACAGCCTGTAAATCTACCACAATGCCGCCTGGATTGGCCAGGCTTTCAACAAAAATCGCTTTGCATTTCGGCGTCAGCGCGCGGCGGAAATTCTCTGGCTCCGTCGGGTCCACGAAATGGCAGGTCCAGCCGAGCTTTTTGAAGCTTAGCGCGAATTGCGTGAGAGATCCGCCGTAAAGGTTACGGCTGGCCAGGAATTCATCACCCGGTTCCAGCAGCGTGAAGAAGGTTACGAATTGCGCGGCGTGGCCTGAAGCGGTGGCAACTGCAGCCCGCCCGCCTTCAAGGCTTGCCACGCGTTCTTCCAGAACAGCCACGGTTGGGTTGGAAAGCCGCGTATAGACATGGCCGAAATTATGCAGATTGAACAAGGAAGCGGCGTGATCCACATCTTCAAAGACGAAGCTTGTGGTCTGATAAATTGGTGTGCCACGCGCACCCGTGGTGGGGTCAGGCGCTGCGCCGGCATGAATGCTTCTGGTGTCGAAGCCATAATCCAGATTGCGCGGCGGCAAGGGGCGGTTCTTCACCTTGCGATCCGCGGGCGGTTCGGGTGGTCGGTTGCGGATGATGCCGGAATTCACGCCACTCCAGGAAAGCTCACCACCGAAACGGCTGAATTCAATCTTCGGGCAGCGATCCATAATCACTTCAAGCCCGGCCGCTTCTGCCTTGGCGGCCGCGCCATCATGGCGCACGCCAAGCTGCGCCCAAAGCACCTTGGCGCCAATCGCAATCGCTTCATCCGCAATGCCGGGCAGCGCATCTGCGGCACGAAACACATCCACCATATCAACCGGGTGCGGGATATCGGCCAGCTTGGCGTAAATCGTTTCGCCCAACAGCGTTTGCCCGGCCGTGCCAGGGTTCACGGGAATGACGCGATAGCCTTTGGATTGCAGGTATTTCATCACGAAATAGCTGGGCCGGTTCCAGTTGGAAGAAGCGCCAATCAGCGCGATTGTCTTCACCCGCTGCAGGATGGAGCGGATTTTCGCATCGCTATAGGCAAGCGGAGCCGGCTGGTTCATGGCGCAAACCTCGAAGAATGTTCAGGACCAAGCATTTCGTTTAGCATGATCCGAGACCCATCACCCACCCCAGGCTGCCCCCATGATCGCCATTATTTTTGAAGTTGAACCCGCAGAAGGCCGGCTGGATGAGTACCTTGACCATGCCGCGGCGCTGCGTGAGGAATTGCAGCGCATGCCGGGCTTTGTTTCGGTGGAACGGTTTCGAAGCCTGACAAATCCCGCCAAGCTGCTCAGCCTTTCGCTGTGGGAGGATGAGGGTGCCGTCACGCGCTGGCGCTGCCACGCCGGGCATCGCGCGTCTCAGGTGGCGGGGCGGGATGGTATTTTTGCCGGCTATCGGCTGCGCGTTGCCGCTGTGCTGCGCGATTACGGCATGACAGAGCGGCGCGAACAGGCGCCGGCTGATAGCACCGCGCTTTGGGGCCTTTGAGCGTCCTTCAGGCTTGCCCGAAGGCGCGCGCGATGTCCCGCAGCTTGAATTTCTGGATCTTGCCGCTTGGCGTGCGCGGTAGTTCCGTCAGAATTTCAAGGCGTTCTGGCAGGTATTGCCGCGCCATGCGCTGCGCTTCCAGATAGGCAGTGACATCGGCAAGGCTCAGGCTGGCGCCCTCACGCAGGCGGATGAAGGCGCAGGCGCGTTCCCCAAGCCGCGCATCGGGAAAGCCCACAATCGCCACTTCAGCCACGGCGGGGTGGCGGAACAGCAGGCCTTCGACTTCCACCACCGGAATATTCTCACCACCACGGATGATGATGTCCTTGGAACGCCCGGCGATGCGGATATAGCCATCTGTATCCATGCGCGCGAGGTCGCCCGTATCAAACCAGCCATCCGGATCGGAGGGGTTGAGTTCCGGGCGCTTCAGATAGCCTACAAAATTGGAACAGCCGCGCACTTGCAATTGGCCTTCGCTGCCGTTTGGCAGAAGCGCGCCATTTGCATCCACAATGCGAAGCTCAATACCCGGCAGCTTGCAGCCATCAGTGGTGGTGGCTTTTTCTTCGCCATCATCAAGCCGCGTGGTGGTGACCGCGCCGTTTTCTGACATGCCCCAGGCGGAGATGATTGCAGCACCCAGCGTCTGCCGCGCCTTGGCCACCAAGGCGCGCGGTATCGGCGCACCGGCCGAGACAAAAACGCGGAGGCTTGGCGTGGCCTGGCCGCTTGCCGCGACATGTTCTGTCAGGTCATTCAAAAAGGGCGTGGCGCCCATGGTAAAGCTGGCGGCTTCTTCGCGGATTTGCCGCGCCATTTCAGGGGCGCTGAAAATATCCTGCAAAATCGCTGTGCCGCCCAGCATGATGGGCAGCACAATGCCATACATGAAGCCAAGCTGATGCGCCAAAGGCGATGGCATATGGATGACATCATCGCCGCCAAGCCCAAGCCTTTCAGCGAAAGGCCCCAGATTTGACAGCATGGTATTGGAAGAATGCGTAACCCCCTTGGGTTCGCCGGTGGTGCCGCTGGTATAAAGAAGCTGGATCACTTCATCTGGCCCGGGGCCATCGGCGGCAGTGAAGCGCGCATCTGAAGCGGTGCCGGTCAGGCTGGCAAAGCCATCCGCGCCATCGCGCCCAACAATGAACACATGCGCGAGCTTTGGCAGATCCGCGCGCAAATTATCCGCCATGGTGGCATAATCAAAGCCACGAAAGCTGGCCGGCACCACCAGCACCTTGCTTTCGGCGAGCCCCAGCATGAAGCGCAATTCGCGTTCGCGGAAAATCACCATCAGCGGATTGCTGATGGCGCCGAGTTTCAGGCAAGCCAAATGCAGGATGGAAAATTCCCACCAATTCGGCAGTTGAAAAGAAACCACATCACCGCGCCCAATGCCGCGTGCCCGCAAACCCGCCGCAACGCGGTTGGAAAGATCATCAACCTGCGCATAGGTGAGGCGGGTTTCCGAGCCAAGATCGGATCGGCAGGCAACAATGGCGGTCTTACCCGGATGCCGCGCCACGGCGCGATCCAGATGATGCAGCAGCGTTTCATCACGCCAGAAGCCCTGGGCGCGCATGGCGGGACCACGAATGGCGATATCATTTCCCTGCACGGTCATTCTTTCCTCCTGCACTTTCAGCGGGTGTCTTTGTGCCCTTTTTTTCAATTCTGGCGGGCATATTGCACGGCAACACGCCCCACTTTTTCCCGCGCGACAATCAGCTTCATGATTTGCGCGGTGCCATCGCCAATCTCAAGGCCCATCACATCGCGCAGACGTTGTTGATGCGGCAAATCAAGCGACCAGCCATAATGCCCATGCGTCAGCAGGCATTGATGAATGACATCCACGGCGGTTTTGGGCCCGAGCCATTTGCACATGGCGGCCTCTGACGTATGCGCCTCATCCGCATCGCGGAGCCGAAGTGTATGATAACAAAGCTGGCGGATGGCGGCGATCATGCCTTCACCTTCCGCCAAGGGAAAACTCACGCCCTGATATTGCGCCAATGGTGCGCCGAAGCTTTGGCGTTCCGTGATATAGGACCAGCTTTCATCAAGCGAGGCTTGTGCCGCCGCACAGCATTGCAGGCCAATCAAAGCGCGGCTGTAGTCAAAACCCTGCATCACCTGGACAAAGCCCATGCCTTCTTCTGCAAGCCGGTGGCTGGCTGGGATGCGGACCTCATCGAAAAAGATAGAACCGCGACCGATGGCGTGGCTGCCCAAATCCTTGAAGCGCGTTGTACTGATGCCGGGCGTGTCCATTGGCACCAGAAAGGCTGAAACACCGCGCGCGCCGGCTTCAGCAGGCCCGGTGCGCGCGAAAACCACCGCCGCATCCGCCTGATCCGCCATGCTGATCGAGGATTTCTCCCCCTTGATGATATAGCTATCCCCATCGCGTCGCGCCGAAAGCGCGAGATTCGCCGCATCAGACCCGCCGCGCGGTTCCGTCAGCGCAATACAGAATAACGCCTCACCCGAGACAATGCGCGGTATCCAGGCGCTGGCAAGTTCGGGCGCGGCATGGCGCGCGATGATCTGACCATTCAGCGAAGCCAGTAGCGGGATATAGGAAACATTGATGTCGCCATAGGCCAGCGCTTCAATAGCAAGCCCTGCGGTGACGCTGCTTTCGCCCAGCCCGCCATAGCGTTCCGGCAAATCCGCGCCAATCAGCCCAAGCGCGCCCATCTCACGCACCAGGGCACGATCCACCCGCCCGTCTTTCTCTCGGGCCATATACAAGGGCGCGATTTTTTCGCGCGTGAAGCGCTCAGCGGTTTCCTGAAAGGCGCGTTGGTCTTCGGTCAGCGGGCGGGTCATGGGGGGCCTATTTCTGATATTTGCGGAAATCGGGCTTGCGCTTTTCATTGAAGGCGCGCACGCCTTCTTTTGATTCTTCGGTTGCGTAATACATGGTCAGCGCCTGCATCCCCATGCCGCTAATGCCGCGAATATTCTCGCTATCCGCATTGAAGGAACGCTTGGCGATGGCAATCGCGGTTGGGCTCCGTTCCAGGATTTCCGCACACCAGCGCGCCACTTCCGCATCCAATTGGTCATGCGGCACCACAACATTCACCAGGCCCATGCGCTCAGCCTCGGCAGCGGTATAGCGGCGGCAGAGATACCAAATCTCACGCGCCTTCTTCTCACCCACGATGCGCGCCAGATAGGCAGTGCCGAAGCCCGGATCCACCGAACCTACCTTTGGGCCAACCTGGCCGAATTGGGCCTTTTCTGAAGCGATGGTCAGGTCACAAAGTGTGGCCAGCACATTACCGCCGCCAATCGCATAGCCCTGCACGCGCGCAAGCACGGGCTTCGGCACATCCCGGATCAGGCTTTGCAATTCCTCGACCGGCAGGCCGATCATGCCGCGGCCATCATATTGCCCATCATGCGCGCTTTGATCACCGCCTGTGCAAAAGGCGCGATCGCCCGCGCCGGCAAGCACGATCACGCCGATGGATTTGTCCCAACCCGCGCGGTTCAGCGCATGGATCAATTCTTCGCAGGTCTGGCCGCGAAAGGCATTCATCACCTGCGGGCGATTAATGGTGACGGTGGCAACGCCATCCTTCACGTCAAACAGGATGTCTTCATAGGTCATGATATTTTCCTCAGCCCGCCATGGTCAGGCCGCCGGAGACACTCAGCACCTGGCCGGTGATATAGGCGGCTTCATCACTCGCGAAAAACAGAATGGCGCCGGGCAGATCATCGGGTTCGCCAATACGGCCCATGGGGGTGGCGCGCCGGAAGGCTTCTTCCAGCTTTTCGGGATTGCCCGCGCCCTGCTTGTAATCAGCGAAAAGCGCGGTGTTGGTCGCACCGGGGCAGACCACATTCACGGTAATGCCATGGCGCGCATGTTCGCGCGCAATGGTTTTGGAAAAGCCGACCAGGCCGGATTTGCAGGCCGCATAAACCGCTTCGCCGGAAGAACCAACGCGCGCTGCGTCTGAAGCGATATTCACAATGCGCCCGCGCCGGCGTTCCAGCATGCCGGGCAGCACCACATGATGCATATTGAACGCGCCCACCAGATTGATGGCGATCAGCTTCTGCCATTGATCCGGTGTTGTATCCTTGAACAGGCGAAACACATCCCAGCCCGCATTATTGATGAGAATATCAATAGGGCCGAGCGCCGCTGCCGCCGCGCCCACGGCGGATTGCACTTCGGCGTAATCGGTAATGTCGCAGCGGAAAGCCTGGGCCACGCCGCCCGCCGTGGTGATATCGGCTGCGGTTTGCGCCGCGCTTTCCGTATTGATGTCGAATACCGCGACGCGCGCCCCCGCTTCACCAAAGCGCCGGCAGGTTGCCCCGCCAATGCCGCCACCACCGCCGGTGACAATGACCGTCTTGTCCTGAAGGCCGCGCATGTTTCCTCCTGCTTTTGGGTTAGGTGAAAATTGACTGGTACGATTAATATGACAATACTATGATATAAAAAATATGATATGGCAATCTATTGATGGAAAAAATTCTGACACCCAATCAAGCGACCCCCTGGGGGGAGGATGAGGCGGCGCGCTTTGATGTCGCGAACCGGCTTTTTCTCCGGCTTTATCAATCTTCTAACCTTCTGCATAAAACCGGTACGCGGGCGGTGGCTGGCTTTGGTGCCACCACCCAGCAATGGGCCGTGTTGGGGGCGCTGGCACGACCGGGGAGCCGCGAATCCGGCCTGACAGTGAAGGAATTGATCGCCTTCCTGATGGTCAGCCGCCAGAATCTGACCGCGGTGATTGATCGGCTGGTGGCGGCTGGGCTGGTGGAAAGGCTCCGCGCCAGCGGCGATGGCCGGCTTCGGCATGTGCGGCTGACGGCGGAAGGGGCGCGCCAATGGGACGCAATGGGGCCAGCGATTCGCGCCTATTACCAAGCGGCGCTCGTGGCCTTTTCCACCGATGAATGTGTGCAGCTATTCCGCCTGCTCGATCGGCTGCGGGATAGCCTCAATCAGATTGCGGAGCCGGAATAGCGGCAGCGATGCCATCAAGGCATGGCCGCATTCCGAAAGCCGAGCCCTTCGGGGCCTTGCGTCACGCCAATCACGCCGGGGAAGGGGAAATGCGCGCCGGCCAGACGCAGCCCGCTTTGCGCCGCTTCAGCGAGGAGCGTGGTGCGTGTCGCAAGGGATTGCGCCTGGTTCACATCGAACAGGAAGCCCCATTCCGGATGCTTGATTTGCAGCGCCGGCAAATGCAGCGCATCAGCGGCGATCAATAGCGGGCGTTCCTTGCCAAGCTGAAAACCCACCTGTCCCGGCGTGTGTCCGGGCAGCGCGCGCACGGCGATGCCGGGCAGAATTTCTTCGCCAGGATGTATGACGAAAATGCGTTCGCGATAGGCTTCCAAGGCTGCTTGGGCGATAGGCACTTGAACGCGCTGCACGTCATCAATCAGTTCCGGCGTGGACCAGAAGGCGATTTCATCCGCCGCCACATGCATATTGGCATTGGGATAAACCAGCCGATTGTCACGAAATAACCCGCCCGCATGGTCCCGATGCAGATGGGTCATGAAAAGATCCGTGATTTCATCGGGCGCGATGCCAAGCTTGGCCAAGGCACGCGGCAGGAAGCCCAGAGTCTCCCCCCGCCAGATGCCATCGCCGGCATCAATCAGGCATAGTCTTGCGCCATGGCGCAGCAGAAAGGCATTCACTGAAACCGTCATGTCGTTCAAATCCTGCCCATCCGCTATGGCAAGATCATCACCAATGCCGCGCACCACATCGGGAAAGCGCGAAAGCTCCATATCCAGATAGCCATCACAAAGCGCGTAAAGCTCCACGCCATCCACATCCAGCCTTTCGGCTATGCCGCCAGAGGCGCGGATGCGCTTTGTTGTTTCACCCATTATCTGGCCCCCTATGATGCGGGGCGAAGGGAAGGCGCTTTCGGCCGCATTGTCCAGCCCTTGCCATCTTGCCTAATGCCGCGTCGCATGGGTTCATAGGGCAAGCAAGATCGGGGGTTAGGGCATGCAGCGTTACTACGACTATATCATCATCGGCGCCGGTTCGGCTGGCGCGGTGGTGGCCAATCGCCTTTCCGCCGATCCGCGCAATAAGGTCCTGCTGCTGGAAGCCGGCCCGGCCAGTTATCGCTGGACACGTATTCCCGTGGGCTATGCCCGCATGATCAATAACCCTGAGGTGAATTGGCTTTATACTTCCGAACCGGAAGCCACCACCAATGGCAGGCGGTTGCCGGTGCCGCGTGGACGGCTTTTGGGCGGATCGAGTGCGATCAATGGCCTCGCTTACGTGCGTGGCCAGGCGCAGGATTTCGATACCTGGGCGCAGATGGGCAATCGCGGCTGGAGCTACGCCGATGTGCTGCCCTTCTTCAAGCGCATCGAATCTTATCAGGGCGAAGGTGATGCGGCCTATCGCGGCACAGAAGGCCCGCTGCGCGTCACCAATCCCGAACCGCGCGATGCGATTTTCCAGGCCCTGATCAATGCTGCTGGCGAGGTCGGCATTCGTCATAACCCTGACTATAATGGCGCGCAACAAGATGGCATTGCCATGAGCCAGGCAAGCATTGCAGGCGGTCGGCGCATGAGCACCGCCGCCTGTTACCTGGACCCCATTCGGGGCCGCGCCAATCTGCATATCGAAACCGGCGCGCTCGCGGAAAAGCTACTGTTCCAAGGCAGGCGCTGCATCGGTGTGCGCTACAGCAAGGGTGATCAAAAGCTTGAAGTGCAAGCGGGGCGCGAAGTGATCATCAGCGGCGGTTCGATCAATTCGCCGCATTTGTTGGAATTGTCCGGCATTGGCCAGCCAGAACGCTTGCAAGGGCTTGGCATTGAAACCCTGCATGCGCTGCCCGGTGTGGGAGAGAATCTGCGCGACCATTACGCACCACGCACACGCTGGGCGGTTGGCGCGAAGGGTTATACGCTGAATGATCGCGGGCGCGGGCTTGGCCTGGTGGAGCAGGCGCTGCGCTATGCGCTGACCGGTAAGGGCATGCTCGGCGCAGTGGCCGCGCCGATCCGCGCTTTTGTTTTCTCACGCGAAGGACTGGAAGCGCCTGATCTTTTGCTGGGTTGGGTGCCGGCCTTCACCGAACAAGGCCCGAATGGCCCACGTATTTCTGCGCAATCCGGCATGACCTGCTACGCCCATGTCATGCGCCCGGAAAGCAAGGGACATATCCATATCACCTCGGCAGATCCCAAAGTATCGCCGGCAATTAATTTCAATTTCCTCTCCGCACCCATTGATGCGGCGCTGACGGTCCGCGCCATCCAAATCGCGCGTTCCATCATGTATGCGCCGGCCATGGCGCCCTTGCGCCTGACAGAAGTGGCACCAGGCACAGCGCGGCAAACAGATGATGAAATCATCGAATGGGTGAAGCAGGTTGGCGAAACCACCTATCACCCCGTGGGTACGTGCAAGATGGGCAGTGACCCGATGGCGGTGGTGGATGCGGAACTGCGCGTCCATGGCATTGCGGGTTTGCGTGTCGCGGATGCGTCCATCATGCCTAGCCTGACTTCAGGCAATACTAATGTACCGAGCATTATGATTGGCGAAAAAGCCGCCGATATGGTGCTGCGTGATGCAAAGGCACTGGCGGCATGAAGTTGGAACAAGCCATCGCGGCACAAAAGCCACTCGTACAAAAACTATTGGATGGCGTGGCAGCAATTGGCGCCGACCCGCCCGGCATCACGCGCGACGCTTATGGACGCGGCGAGAATGAAGCGCATGATCTGATTCGCAAGGCAGGCGAGGCGCTTGGTATGCGGGCGAGCATTGATGCGAGCGCCAATCTTTCGCTCTGTCTGGCTGCCGAAAATCCAGAAGCGCCACCCATCGTGATCGGCTCCCATCTGGATAGCATCGTGCAGGGCGGGAATTTCGACGGTGCGGCGGGCGTGATTGCCGGCATTGCCGCTGTTGCGGCGCTACGCGCAGCCGGCATCACGCCGCGCCGTGATGTGGAAGTGCTTGCGCTACGTTGTGAAGAAGCGGTGTGGTTCGGCCTTGGCCTGATTGGCAGCCGCTGCATGCTGGCGCGCTTGCCGCAAGGCGCGTTGGAATTGCGCCATGCGCGCACCGGCAAGACACTCGCCGAAAGTATCGCGCTTGCAGGAGGCGATCCAGAACAGCTTCAGCAAGGCAAGCCTTTGCGAGACCCCGCCGGCATTGGTGCCTATCTGGAAATCCATATCGAACAGGCGCCGCAATTGATCGAAGCTGGCATGCCGGTTGCGATCTGCCTCGCCAATCCGGGCAATCTGCGCCATCCCTTCATTCGTATCACGGGTGAAGATGCGCATACCGGCCTGCCGCATCGCTTCCGCCGAGATGCCGCCTTGGCGGGCGCGGATTTCTCGCTTTGCTTGGAAAAGCTTTGGCTGGAAGAAGAAGCCGCTGGCCGGCCCATGGCGGTGACGATTGGGCGCTTTCACACACCCGCAGAACGGCATTCCCTCACCGCCGTTTCGGGCGAGTTTGAATTAAGCCTTGATCTGCGGGCTTATGATGCGGCGCATCTTGTGGCGCTTGAGGCAAAGCTGCAGGCCATAGTGTCCGAGGTTGCTGCGCGGCGTCGCGTGACCATCACGCTTGGGGAGCGCAGCAGCGCCGCACCTGGCCTTATGAACCCCCCATTGATGGCAGGCTTCGCCGAAGCAGCCACGGCCGGTGGTATCCCCGTGGCTCGCCTGCATAGCGCCGGCACGCATGATGCGAATAATTTTGCTGCCGCCGGTGTGAAAACCGGGATGCTGCTGGTACGCAACCAAAACGGTAGCCACAACCCTTATGAGGCGATGGAAACCGATGATTTGATGGCTTCAATCGCCGTATTGACCGGCTGGCTGATGACAGTGATTGCCTAGAAGGTCATTGGATAATCACTAGGCATGGCATCCAAGCCATGCCGGTTGTGTTCAGCGAGGCTCTGCCTGAGAAAGAAACAGCGTAGCCTCGCCACGTTCAAGTAATTCTTCGATGGTGATGGGTTTTGCCTGAGAATCCCAATCGATGAAGCGCAATGGGAAGCGTTGGGCCAGAACTTTCAGCGTTGCTTCAGGGTCTGCGCAGCGGCTGGCAACAAAATCCAGGATGATGCGCAGGGAAGGGCTGCGGTCCATCACGCCGGTCATGCCTTCCAGGGCGCCCAGTTCAAGCCCAAGCGCCGAAACCCGCACCAAATCGGTATTACCGGGTTCCAGCCCATCCAATGTCATGGCGGGTGCTACACAGGTATCGGTAGTAATACGACGGAACTGCGCTGCCTGATTGATACCGGTGGCTGGGCCGGTCAATGCCGCGGGTAATTCGCGCGCTGCCGCTGCCTTGCTGGCGGCGACCAATCTTTGGATGACCACAATGCCATCGCGCCCATTCAGCGCAATATTGCGCCGTAGAAGCTGGAAGAGCCAGGGATTGTATTCCAGGGCTACAACCCGCCCATCATTACCGACCAACTCGCTCATCAGCAGGCTGTAATAGCCATAGCCTGCTTCAAGGTCGTAAGCAGTTTCACCGCGATTGAGGTTGCGGCACAGAAAGGCAGTGATCCAATATTGCCAATAGCCTTCCATCATTAAGTGTGGCGCCATGGATCTATCGTTGGCATCAACATAAAGCTTGTACCGACCAAGAACGCGGCAAAGCACGGTAGCATCAGGCAAGGGCACTGTATGGACGCGGTCTCTGACAGCGGCTTCAAAATCACGTCGATTGGTGCTGGCAAGCAATGCTTTGACAGAAGCCACATCACGCCGCCCATAGGCGCTATTCAGCTTTGCAACGGATGATTGCAGTAGCGCCAGCTCTGTCCGCATATGAAACAGCCCGGACGCCTGACCTGGAGCAGATGCTTGGCCTAGAAGCTTGGCAAATAATCGCTTGAAGAAATTCTGCTGGCGGGGGGCAATAGGGGGCTGCACGCGGCGGGTATTCCTTAATTAATAATATTTGATTTTCGTATTATTCCCAGATTATGATGTTGATGCAATCGGGAAAGAATCCCTCCATTCTCAGGAATTTCATGCCATGAAAATCGGCCGCCGTTCCATTTTTCTTGCGGGTAGCGCGTTGCTGGCAAGCCCCGCCATTATCCGCCCCGCCATTATCCGCCCGGCCATGGCCCAGCCTGCCACAACGCTACCGGCCCAAACCCCCGGCTTTTATCGTTTCAAGGTCGGGTCATTTACTGTGACTACGGTGCATGATGGTTTTGTGGCCCGTCCGCTAGAAGGTTTCGTCCGCAATGCGCCGCTTGCGGAAGTGCAGGGCGTATTGCGTGATGCCTTCCTGCCGCAAGACCGGATGGTGATACCCTATACCGTCACCTTCCTTGATACCGGACGCGATCTGGTGGTGTTTGATAGTGGCAATGGTGTGACCCCCGCTGGCGCCACCATTGGCCGCATGATTGCCAATATGCGGTCCGCCGGCATTGACCCTGCCAAGGTCACACGCGTGGTGATGAGCCATTTTCATGGAGATCACGTGAATGGCCTGCTGAATGCTGAAGGCTTGGCCGCTTTCCCCAATGCGGAAGTGATCGTGCCAGAGGCGGAGATTGCCTGGTGGGGCGATGCCACGAATGAAACCCGCAGCCCCGAAGGCCAGCGCGCCAATTTTGCCAATAGCGCGCGGCGTTTGGCACCCTATGCGGCCCGCATGCGCCGCGTGGGACCGGATAGTGAGGTTATTCCAGGTGTCCGTTCAGTCGCCGCTTATGGCCATACACCTGGCCATACCTGCTATCACATCGCCGATGGTGCGGAGCAGATGATGTTCGTGGCCGACACCACGAACCGGCCTGAGCTTCTGGCGCGCCGCCCGGAATTCCACATTATTTTTGATTTTGATGCGGTGGCCGCGGAAGCCACGCGCCGGCGGATTTATGACCGTGTGGCGACAGACCGCATTCGCGTCACTGGCTATCATTTTCCCTTCCCGGCCAATGGCTATCTGACCAAGGAAGGCAGCGGCTATCGCTTTGTTGCGGCGGATTGGACTGGCGCGGTTTAGCGCATGTCCGCTTCGCATGCGCCTACCTGACATGCACTAGAGCTTTGTTTGGTCGCATTTCCTGAGGCGCCAAGCACTTCTGCTTGGCTTGGAAATGCTCCAGCGCTTGATCAGACGTGAAAGCTTTCGCCGCAGCCGCAGCGGCCTTTTTCATTCGGGTTGGTGAAGGTGAAGCCCGCTGACATGGTCTTCACCTCATAATCCATCACCGTGCCAATCAGGAACAGCGTTGCCTTGCGGTCCACAAGAACAGTCACGCCCTTGTCAGTGACGCTTTCATCGCCGGCACTTGGCGCATCCACCCAGGAAAGATCATAGGCCAAGCCGGAACAGCCCTTGGTGTTGACCGCAATGCGCAGAAATTTGCCTTGCTCGCCCTTGGCGTATAGCGCACGCAAGCGTTCCGCCGCGCCATCGGTGAGCGACATAAGGGGCGGCAGAGCGCGCCGGGCGGGTTTGGCTTCGATGCTTGCATTCATGCCATCACCTCAAAACATATTGAGCGCGAGCCGCGCATCCTCGCTCATGCGGGAATGATCCCAGGGCGGGTCCCACACCACTTCCACCAACACATCCGAAACCCCTTCCAAACCACGCACGGCTTCTTCCACTTGGTTCGGCAATTCCTGCGCGGAAGGGCATGATGGCGTAGTTAGAGTCATTTCCACCTTCACCTTGCCGTCATCACCGATCTCGATCGCGTAAATCAGGCCAAGTTGATAGATATCAACCGGAATTTCCGGGTCAAATACGGTGGAAATGGCGCCAATCACCGCATCTTCGGAAACGGGCTGGGCTTGCGGCTTCACCTCACCTTCCGGGGTCCAGGCGGCATGCACCGGGGCTTCGGTCTTGGTGGCGTCTTCACTCACTGCTCGCCTCCTTCGCGCCGGCAAGGGCGGCGTTTAACGTATGCCAAGCCAGGGTGGCGCATTTCACGCGGCTTGGAAATTCATGTACGCCCGAAAGCGGGGTTAGCCTTTCCATGGCGTCTTCCAGCGAAGCCGCGCAGCTGTGGCATTGGCCGGTCATCGCCAAATCGCGAAAAGCGCTACCCAAAGCCTGCGCTTCCTCTGGCGTTTTGCCTTTCACCGTTTCGGTCATGAGCGAGGCACTGGCCATGGAAACCGCACAGCCACGGCCCTGAAACGCCGCATCGGCAATATGCCCATCCGCCGTCATTTTCAGGAAAAGCTCCATCCGGTCGCCGCACATGGGGTTGTCCCCACGCGATGTGCAGTCTGCATCTTCAAGCCGGCGGAAATTACGCGGCTTGCGGCCATGATCCAGGATCACTTCCTGATACAAATCGCGCAAATCGCCGAAGAAATCATTGCCGCTCATGCAAAGAACTCCCGCGCTTTGACCAGCGCGCCGGCCAGGTAATCCACTTCCTCGGGCGTCGTATAAAGCCCGAAGGAAGCACGCGCCGTGCCCTGTTCCAGACCAAAGCGCGTATGCAAAGGCTCCGCGCAATGCCGCCCGGCGCGGATGCAAATGCCTGCACGATCCAACAGCGTGGAAAGATCATGCGGATGCGCGTTGTCGAGCGCGAAAGCGAACACACCGCCACGATCCTGCGCGCGGCCCAACAGCGTCAGCCCCGGGACGTCCGAGAGCTTCCGCATGGCATGGTCCACCAGTGCCCGTTCATGCGCTTCGATGGCGGGCATGCCAATCGCGTTCACGTAATCAATCGCAGCATGCAGGCCAACCGCTTCAATAATGGCGGGCGTGCCGGCTTCAAAGCGGGCAGGGGGCTTGGCCCAGGTGGATTTTTCGAAGCTCACGCGTTCAATCATATCGCCACCACCCAGGAAGGGCGGCATGCGGTCCAGATGTTCCAGCTTGCCCCACAACACGCCAATGCCGGTTGGCCCATAGAGCTTATGGCCGGTGAAGCAGTAGAAATCGCAGCCAATCGCCTGCACATCCACGCGCCGATGGACAACAGCTTGTGATCCATCCAGCAGCACTTTCGCACCATGCGCATGGGCCATAGCGACCACGCGTTCAACCGGTGTGACGGTGCCGAGCACATTGGACATATGCGCGAGCGCCACCAGCCCAACCTTGCCATCGGCAAGCTTGGCGGCCAGGTCTTCCATGTCCAATTCGCCGGAATCCGTCACGCGGCACACGCGCAACGGGTTGCCGCGTTCATCGCGCAGCATTTGCCAGGGCACGATATTGGCGTGGTGTTCAAGCTCGGAGATCAGCACCGCCTGGTCCGGGCGCATCACGCCGCGGCCCCAGCTATGCGCGACCAGATTGATCGCTTCCGTGCTGTTGCGCGTGAAAACCACTTCCCGCACATCCGGCGCATTGATGAAGCGCGCCACCGCACCGCGCGCGGCTTCATACGCATTAGTCGCCACTTCGGAAAGCCGATAGGCGCCGCGATGCACATTGGCATAAGCCGTTTCCATGCAGCGCGTCATCGCTTCAATCACCGCGCGCGGCTTTTGCGCACTCGCCCCTGAATCGAGGAAGACCAGCGGCTTGCCATGCTGCGGCTGCGACAGGATGGGGAAATCCTGCCGGATGCGCTGGACATCAAAACTCATGATGCTGCCCCATGCCGGGCCCACCAGCCATCCACGACGGCGGTCAGCGCCTCACGCAGCGTATCATCTTCCAGCGCTTCAAAGGCTTCATGAAGGAAGGCCTGCACGAGCATGGACCGCGCCTGATCCGCCGGCACGCCGCGTGAGCGCAGATAGAAAAGACTATCCGCATCCAAGGCGCCAATGGTCGCGCCATGGCTGCACTTCACATCATCGGCGTAGATTTCAAGCTGCGGCTTGCTATCCATCTCGGCATCTTCGGAAAGCAGCAGCGCCTGATTCATCTGATAGCCATCGGTCTTTTGCGCTTCACGCCGCACCAGGATTTTACCCTGGAAAACGCCGCGAGATTGACCCGCCAATACTGTCTTGCATGTCTGTCGGCTGGCGCAATCGGGTGCGGCATGATCAAGCCCAGTGGTGGTATCCACCAGCGCGCGGCCTGCCGCCAATTGCGCGGTATTCATGTGGCAGGATGCTTTCGGCCCGGTCAACGCAGCATGGATTTCCATGCGCGCAAGCCTGGCACCAGCGGATACCGCCATGGTGTCATAACGTGCTTCGGCTGCGATGCGGGCATGGATCATGGAAAGATGAAACGCCGCATCGCCTTCACCTTGCGCGCGGCCATGAGTCAGCACGGCACCTTCGGCGAGGTCAATTTCAAACACCGGGTTATGCAGATATTGCGCGCCGCCACCCATGGCCGTTTCCAGCAAGGTCAGCTTTGCGCCAGCACCAAGCCGGATTACATGGCGCGGATGAAAAGCGAAGGGGCGGCCCGGATCGACGGCGATGGAAAGCAATTCCAAATGCCCACCATCCACACCCGCCGGCACATCCAAGAACAGCCCATCTTCGAACATCAACGTGTTCAGCGCTGTCAGCGGGTGGTCCGCCATCGGCGCCAAGGCACCGAGCAAACCTTCCAGCGCATCCAGATGCTGCGCGACTGACACCGCGCGGAAGGTCAAGCCAACCAGCGAGGAAAGATCAGCGCGAAAGCGCCCATCCACGAACACGGCCCGCGCCGCGCAACGCGGCTTCGGCAGCGCCAAGGCGCCTTCAACCGCGGTCAGCGGCTCAGCAAAACCCGCTTGTGCTACAGGCGAAAGGTCCGTGTATTTCCAAGCTTCAACGCGCCGTGTTGGGAAGCCACGCGCTGCCACATGCGCCGCCGCATCCCCGCGCAAAGCTGTCAGCCATGGCAGGCGCGCGCCTGGCAAATGATCCTTGAGGCCCTGATAGCGCGCCAGGAAACCCGCCGCGCCCGGTTGCGCCACCACTGTCACGCCGCGGCCTGGATGGCGCCGTAACCCTGCGCTTCCAGCTCCTTCGCCAATTCCGGCCCGCCCGAGCGCACAATGCGCCCGCCCATCAGCACATGCACGCGATCCGGCACGATGTAATCCAAAAGCCGCTGGTAATGCGTGATCACCAGCGCGGAGAAATTCGGCCCGCGCATGGCATTCACGCCTTCGGACACGATTTTCAGCGCATCAATATCAAGCCCGCTATCGGTTTCATCCAGAATGGCGAGCTGTGGTTGCAGCAGCGCCATTTGCAGGATTTCATTGCGCTTCTTCTCGCCGCCCGAAAAGCCGACATTCACGCCGCGCTTCAGCATTTCGTCATTCATCGAAAGCGCCTTCATGCGTTCCCGCGCCAGCTTCAGGAATTGCATGGCATCCAATTCAGCCTCGCCCTTGGCGCGACGAATGGCATTCAGCGCGGTGCGCAGGAAGGTCGCATTGCCAACACCGGGCAATTCTACCGGATATTGGAAAGCCAGAAACACCCCAGCAGCGGCGCGTTCTTCCGGTTCCATCGCCAGCAAATCCTTGCCATTCAGCGTGGCTGTGCCGCCCGTTACCTCATACCCGTCGCGGCCAGACAGCACATAGGAAAGCGTGGATTTGCCGGAACCATTCGGCCCCATAATGGCATGCACCTCACCGGGCGGCACCACCAGATCAATGCCCTTCAGAATGGGCTTGCCATCAACCTCAGCGGTCAGACCTTTGATTTCCAACATTAGCCAACGCTCCCTTCGAGCGAAATCTGCAATAATTTCTGCGCTTCCACCGCGAATTCCATCGGCAATTCCTTTAGCACTTCGCGGCAGAATCCATTCACAATCAGCCCCACCGCGTCTTCCTGCGAAAGCCCGCGCTGGCGGCAATAGAAAAGCTGATCCTCAGCAATGCGGCTGGTGGTTGCTTCATGTTCCACCTTGGCACTCAGGCAGCGATTTTCGATATAGGGCACGGTATGCGCGCCACAGAGATCCCCAATCAGCAGGCTGTCGCATTGCGTGAAATTGCGGGCACCCGTTGCCTTGGCGCCAATCCGCACCAGCCCGCGATAGGTATTCTGCCCATGCCCCGCACTAATGCCCTTGGACACAATGGTGGATTTGGTGCGCGGCCCGATATGGAACATCTTGGTCCCGGTATCCGCCTGCTGATAGTTATTGGTGATGGCAACTGAATAGAATTCGCCAACACTATCTTCACCCTGCAGAATGCAGGAAGGATATTTCCAGGTAATCGCCGAGCCGGTTTCCACCTGCGTCCAGGAGATTTTGGACCGTGCGCCTCGGCAGGCGCCGCGCTTGGTCACGAAATTATAAATCCCGCCCTTACCCTCGGCATCGCCGGGATACCAATTCTGCACCGTGCTGTATTTGATGGTGGCATCATCCATGGCCACCAATTCCACCACCGCCGCATGAAGCTGGTTTTCATCGCGCATCGGCGCGGTGCAGCCTTCCAGATAGGAAACATGCGATCCCGCATCAGCAATGATTAGCGTGCGTTCGAATTGCCCGGTGCTTTTGGCATTGATGCGGAAATAGGTGGAAAGCTCCATCGGGCAGCGCACGCCCTTCGGAATGTAGACAAAGCTGCCATCGGTGAAGACAGCGCTATTCAGCGCGGCAAAGAAATTATCGCCCTGCGGCACGACGGAGCCGAGATATTTCTGGACTAATTCAGGGTGCGTCTTCACCGCCTCACTGATCGGGCAGAAGATGATGCCATCCTTCTCCAGCCGATCCTTGAAGGTGGTGGCAACAGAAACACTGTCGAACACCGCATCCACGGCAATTGGCATGCGCCCTTCGGCGGGGCTTTCGCCGGCACCTTCCACACCCGCCAAAATCGCCTGTTCCTTCAGCGGAATGCCAAGCTTTTCGTAGGTGCGCAGCAATTCCGGGTCCACTTCATCAAGCGACTTCGGGCCCACCTTCTGCTTCGGCGCGGCGTAGTAATAGGCATCCTGGTAATCAATCGGCGGATATTTCACCGCCGGCCAGCGCGGTTCTTCCATTTTCTGCCAGGCGGCAAAGGCGCGCAGCCGCCATTCCAGCAACCAGGCCGGTTCTTCCTTCTTGGCGCTGATGAAGCGCACAATGTCTTCGGAAAGCCCCTTGGGGGCGAATTCCATGTCGATATCCGTCTCGAACCCCCATTTATAGGTGGATTCCGTGACGGCCTGGACGGTTTCGATGGTTTCGGTAACGGCGGGCATGGTC
>CAIMVB010000148.1 GCA_903844785.1 uncultured Rhodospirillales bacterium
CCTGGCTACCGGATGCGATGGAAGGGCCGACGCCTGTTTCTGCGCTTATCCATGCTGCGACAATGGTGACTGCCGGCGTGTTTCTGGTGGCGCGCATGTCGCCGGTGTTTGAATATGCGCCGACCGCGCTTGCCATTGTGACGGTGGTGGGCGCTTCAACCGCGCTATTCGCCGCGACCATTGGCTGCGTGCAGAACGATATCAAGCGCATCATCGCCTATTCCACCTGTTCGCAGCTCGGTTACATGTTTTTCGCCGCAGGTGTTGGTGCCTACCAGGGCGCCGTGTTCCATTTGTTCACCCATGCTTTCTTCAAGGCGCTGCTGTTCCTTTCCGCCGGTGCCGTCATCCATGCGATGTCGGATGAACAGGATATCCGCAAAATGGGCGGTATCTGGAAGAAGATTCCGGTGACCTATGCGGTGATGTGGATTGGTTCTTTGGCGCTGGCGGGCGTGCCCTATTTCGCTGGCTATTATTCCAAGGATTTTGTGCTGGAAGCGGCTTATGCGGCGCATTCCGGGGTTGGGATATATGCCTTTATCTGCGGCTTGCTCGCCGCCTTCCTGACGGCCTTCTATTCCTGGCGGTTGTTGATCCTGACCTTCCATGGCGCGCCGCGGGCGGATCATCACACCATGGAACATGTGCATGAAAGCCCGGCGGTGATGCTGGTGCCTTTGCTGTTGCTGGCAGTAGGCGCGGTATTTGCGGGGGCGGTTTTCGCACCTTCCTTCATCGGACATCACTGGGAAGAATTCTGGAACGGCGCCATTGTGAATGCGCCAGGCAATGAGATCATGCATCACGTGCATGAAGTCCCGGGCTGGGTGCCGCTGGCGCCAACCATTGTGGGCCTTGCCGGCATCGCCTTGGCTTATGTGATGTATATGTTCGCGCCATCCCTGCCGGGCGCTCTGGCCCGCGCGCTGCCTGGGGTGCATCGCTTCCTGCTCAATAAATGGTATTTTGATGAGCTTTATGACGCGATCTTTGTCCGCCCCGCCCGTGCCTTGGCGCGTGGATTTTGGAAGATCGGCGATGTGCGGATTATTGATGGCGTGCCGAATGGCCTTGCGGCATCAGTTGCCGGTGCGGCGCGGCAGGCTGTCTCACTGCAAACGGGGCGGGTTGCCAGCTACGCCTTCACCATGATTGCGGGGCTTGTGCTGCTTGTCTCGCTGCTGCTGTTCGGGGGCTGAAGATGAATAGCGTCGGTTTCCCCTTACTCAGCCTGCTGACCTTCCTGCCCTTGGCGGGGGTTGCCATCATCCTCGCCGTGCGCGGCGATGAGGCGACAGTCGCGAGCAATGCGCGCTGGACCGCGCTTTGGACCAGCCTGATCACCTTCATGCTGTCCTTGGTGCTGTGGTTCCGCTTCGACAAGAATGAAGCTGAGTTCCAATTCGTTGAAAGGCTGGATTGGCTCGCTGATTTCGGCGTCACCTATCATATGGGCGTGGATGGCATCTCAGTGCTGTTCGTGCTCCTCTCCACATTGCTGACGCCCATCTGCATTCTGTCTTCCTGGGAAGCGGTGCAGACCCGGGTGCGCGAATATATGATCGCCTTCCTGATCCTAGAGACCATGATGGTCGGCATGTTCTGCGCGCTGGACTTCGTAGTGTTCTACATCTTCTTCGAAGGCGTGCTGATCCCGATGTTCCTGATCATCGGCGTGTGGGGCGGCCAGCGGCGCGTCTATGCTGCCTTCAAGCTGTTCCTTTATACGCTGCTTGGTTCAGTCCTGATGCTGCTGGCCATTCTGCTGCTGTGGTACAAGGCCGGCACGACGGATATCGTGGAACTCTTCACGCTCACCATTCCGCCTTCGCTGCAAACTTGGATTTTCCTGGCTTTCTTTGCCTCCTTCGCCGTCAAGGTGCCGATGTGGCCGGTGCATACCTGGCTACCGGATGCGCATGTGGAAGCGCCAACGGCGGGCTCCGTCATCCTGGCCGGTGTGCTGTTGAAGATGGGCGCTTACGGGTTCCTGCGCTTCAGCCTGCCCTTGCTGCCGGTGGCGAGTGCGGAATTCGCGCCCTGGATCTTCGCGCTTTCCATTGTCGCCATTGTCTATACGTCACTGGTGGCTTTGGCGCAGGAAGATATGAAAAAACTGATCGCGTATTCTTCTGTTGCGCATATGGGC
Organism: uncultured Rhodospirillales bacterium; assembly: GCA_903844785.1. GTDB lineage: Bacteria > Pseudomonadota > Alphaproteobacteria > Acetobacterales > Acetobacteraceae > Neoroseomonas. Next base: position 2,153 of record CAIMVB010000148.1, read on the forward strand.
ATTGTGACGCTGGGTATTTTCACCTTCACGCAGCAGGGGCTTTCGGGCGCGCTGTTTACCATGCTGTCGCATGGTGTTGTCTCAAGCGCGCTATTTCTTTGTGTGGGCGTTTTGTATGACCGGGTGCATTCGCGCGAAATTATGCGTTATGGCGGCGTGGCGAAAATCATGCCGGCTTATGCGCTGGTGTTCATGCTGTTCACCATGGCTTCCGTGGCACTTCCTGGGCTTGCGGGCTTCCCCGGCGAATTGCTGGTGATCCTGGGTGCTTGGAAGGTGAACCCATGGGTCGCCTTTGGTGCCGCACTCGGCATGATCCTGGGCGCGGCCTATATGCTTTACCTTTACCGCCGGGTTGTTTTCGGGCGCATCACGCGTGAAGATTTGCGCGGCCTGCTTGATCTGTCTCCGCGCGAATATGCGGTTTTCGCGCCGCTCATTCTCCTGACCATCTGGATGGGCATTTATCCGCAAAGCTTCCTTTCCTTCTTTGAAGCCTCAGTCGCGGCGCTGGTGGAACGGCATCACGCCGCCCTTAGCGCGGCACGGCTCGCGGGGTTGTAAGATCATGAACTGGATGCTCGCCCTGCCTGAGATTGTGCTGGCCTGTTGTGGCCTTGCCATTCTGATGATTGGTGTGCTGCCGCGGCAGAATATGTTCTTCGGCTGCACCATGGCTTCCATCGGCGCCTTGGTGGTGACCGCAGCGCTAGTGCTGACCGTGCCGGATGGCGCGGGCTTTGCCGGCCAGGTGATTTCCGATGGCTTCGCGCGCTTCATGAAACTGCTGGTGTTGCTGGGTGCGGGCATCGGCATGTTGATGGCGCTGGATTTCAATCGGCGTGAAGGGCTGGATCGCTTCGAATATCCGGTGCTGCTGCTATTCGCGACGCTCGGCATGCTGATCATGTTAAGCGCGAATGATTTCATGACTGTCTATATTGGCCTCGAATTGCTCTCGCTCAGCCTTTACGTGGTCGCGGCCTTTCATCGGGATAATGAGCAATCCGCCGAAGCGGGCCTTAAATACTTCGTGCTGGGTGCCTTGGCGTCGGGCCTGTTCCTTTATGGCGCGTCGCTGGTTTACGGCTTCGCCGGGACTACCAGTTTTGAGCGCATCGCGCAGGCTTTGCTCGATCCCGCCGGGCGCAGCCAGGGGCTGACCGTTGGGCTGATTTTCATTCTTGCCGCGCTCGCCTTCAAGGTTTCCGCCGTGCCGTTCCATATGTGGACGCCCGATGTCTATGAAGGCGCGCCTACGCCGGTTACCGCCTTCTTCGCTGCGGCGCCGAAAGTGGCGGCGGTTGCGCTCCTGACCCGTATTCTGGCCGGGCCTTTTGGCGAACTTGCCGCGCAATGGCAGCAGGTGATCATTCTGATCTCACTCGCTTCCATGGTGCTGGGGGCGCTTGCCGCCGTTGGTCAGCGCGATATCAAGCGCCTGATGGCTTATTCTTCCATCGGCCATATCGGCTATGCGCTGATGGGCCTTGCGGTCGCGAGTGATGAAGGCCTGCACGGGCTTGCCATTTATATGGCGATTTATCTCGCCATGAATCTGGGCGCCTTCGCGGTGCTGATCGCCATGCGCCGTCAGGGCAAGGCTGTTTCGCGGATTGAAGATTTGGCCGGGCTTGGCAAAACCGATCCCGCCATGGCGATGTGGATGACGATTTTCATGTTCTCCATGGCCGGTATTCCGCCGCTCGCGGGCTTCTTTGGTAAGCTTTATGTCTTCCTGGCTGCGGTGCAGGGCGGTTACTGGACGCTTGCGGTTGTTGGCGTGCTGACTTCGGTGATTTCGGCCTTCTATTATCTGCGCATCGTCAAGGTGATGTATTTTGATGACGCGCAGGCGCCGCTGGATGCTCGCCCGCAGACGCTGACGATGGTGATGGGCATTTCCGGTATTTTCACCACGCTTTTCTTCATCATGCCCGCACCTTTGGTGCGTGCGGCGCAGGAAGCGGTTTCCGCGCTGCTCGGTTAATTCCGGGCGCGCGGCAGGAAGCGCGCGTGCAATTTCGCCTTGAATGTCATGAGGTGCTGGAAAGCACCTCCTCCCTGGTAAAGCAGCGCGCCGAAGCTGGGGAGGCTGAGGGCCTTGCTATTCAGGCACTGCGCCAAAGCGCGGGCAGGGGCAGGCAGGGCAGGGGGTGGGAAAGCCCGGCGGGCAATCTTTATATCTCGGTATTGCTGCGCCCCGCTGTGCCGCTCAGGGATGCGCCGCAATGGTCCTTTGTGGCGGCGGTGGCCTTGGCGGAAACGCTGAACGGCTTATTGCCTGAAGCTTCTAAACTCTCGCTCAAATGGCCGAATGATCTGCTGCTGCAGGGGGCCAAGGCCGCGGGCATTTTGGTGGAAACGGGTATCGCGCCAAGCCATGCGCTCGATTGGATCTGCATCGGCATTGGCGTGAATATCCGCAGCAAACCCAACCTGCCGGATCGCCCCACCGCCTGCCTTGCGGAGTACTCGGCCGCCCCCCCAGCGCCAGAAGCCTTGGCGCAAAGCCTGCTGGTAAGTCTGGCCTATTGGCATGGTGTTAGGCTGCAACAGGGCTTCGCGCCAATTCGTGAAGCCTGGCTTCGGCACGCGCCAGCCATGGGCGCACCGATTTCACTCAAACGCGATGGCGCGCTATTGGAAGGCGCCTTTGCCGGGCTATCGCCGGAAGGCGGGCTATTGCTTGCCAAAGGCCGCGAAGTTCAGCTTATTTTGGCCGGGGAGATCATTTGACCCATGCTGCTTGCTATTGATGCTGGCAATACGAATGTTGTCTTCGCGGTCCATGACGGCACGGAATGGCGCGGGCGTTGGCGCATTGCCACACGTGCGGATCGCACTTCGGATGAATATGCGGTTTGGCTGCTGGCACTTTTCCAACATGCCGGGCTCAATCCCAATGACATATTACGCTGTGTTATTGGTACGGTGGTGCCGGCGGCGCTTTACAATCTGCGCCGCCTTTGCCGTGAATGGATGGATTGCGAACCGCTGATTGCCCGCGCGCCGCTGGATTGGGGCTTTGCCATTCGCGTGGACCGGCCGGAAGAAGTGGGTGCGGACCGCTTGCTGAATGCGCTGGCCGCGCATACGCGCTATGGCGGGCCGCTGATTGTGATTGATTTTGGTACCGCCACCACCTTCGATGTGGTGGATGGCGATGGGTCCTATCTGGGCGGGGCGATTTCTCCGGGGATCAATCTTTCCATCGAAGCGCTGCATAGGGCCGCTGCCCGCCTGCCGCGCATTGGCATTGGCCGCCCGCAATCCGTGATTGGCCGCGCCACCGTCCCCGCCATGCAATCAGGCATCTATTGGGGCTATGTTGGCCTGGTGGAAGGCATCGTATCCCGCATCAAGGCGGAATTTGGCGGGCCGATGAAGGTGATTGGCACGGGCGGCCTTGCCCCGCTATTCGCCGAAGGCACCCTTGTCATTGAAAGAACTGATCCCGACATAACCTTGGAAGGGTTACGCCTGCTGGCCGAGCGCAACCCGTCTTCCGTCTTCCACCAAAGCGCCTTGCGCGACCCGCTCAGATCGGATTCCGACTAGTACCATGAATGTCATGACCGGCGATCTTGCCTTTATCCCGCTGGGCGGGACGGGTGAGATCGGAATGAACCTTAATGTCTATCGCTGCGATGGCGCCTTGCTGGCGGTGGATTGCGGGCTGGGCTTCGCGGGGCCGGATCAGCCGGAAGCCGATGTCATGGTGCCGGACCCGGTCTGGCTTGCCGAAAACCGCGACGCGCTGCTTGGCCTGATCATCACCCATGCGCATGAAGACCATATTGGCGCGGTGGTGCATTTA
>CAIMVB010000149.1 GCA_903844785.1 uncultured Rhodospirillales bacterium
CCTATCCATCCGGCGTGATGCCGCGCCATGCAGCACCTCTCCGGCGCCCAGGAACAGCAGCGTCTTGAACATGGCGTGGTTCAGCGCATGCAGCAGCGCAGCCCCCGCCGCCACGGCGGAAAGCGCACCCAAATCCGCCGCGCGAAAGGCCAAAGCCAAGCCAAGCCCCGCCGTGATCAGCCCAATATTTTCAATCGTGGAGCAGGCCAGCAGGGTTTTCGTATCTTCCTCCAAGGCCGCCCGCAAAGCGCCCATGATGGCGGAAGCGACACCCAGCGCCATTAACAGCGCGCCCCAAAACAACGGCTGCGCCGGGCCGGCCAGATCAAAAATCACCCGCGCCAATACGTACAGCGCCACCTTGGTCATGGCCGCCGACATCAGCGCGCTTACATGGCTGGGGGCGGCGGGATGCGCCAAGGGCAGCCAGACATGCAAAGGCACCAGCCCTGCCTTGGATCCCGCGCCGATCAGCACCAGCACCAGTATCGCGAAGGCGCGCAGCCCATCCGGCGGCGCGGCGCGCAGCGCGGCAAAACCCGCCCCGGCCGAAGTGCCTGCCGCCAGCACGCCAAAGCATAGGATCAGCGCCGCCCCACCCAGCGCCGCAAAACTCAGATAAAGCCGCGCGGCGCGCCGGTTTTCCGCCTGTTCATGTTCATGCGCAACAAGCACCCATGACGCGAAGGACATGAGTTCAAAACCCAGGATCAGCGTGAACCCATCGGCGGCAAGCAGCGTAAGCGCCATGCCCGCCAAAAAAAGCGGATAAGGCACCAAGCGCCGTGGCGCCTCTGGCCCATGCGCATGGCCAAAGGCGAAGCCGGAAGCGGCGGTGCCGCAAAGCCCAAGGATCAGCAGGAACCAGGCGGAAAGCGGGTCAAGCGCAAGGCGCATCGCCCCCCAGGGCGGGCCGAAGGGCAGCGTCAGCGTGGCGGGTGCGGAAACCAGACCAATAATGCCGCCGAGCGCCAATACCAAAGATGCGAGGGCAGCACCCGCATAAAGCAGCCTGACACCAAGCGCTGCCCGCGCCAAACCAGGCGCCGCCAAGGCAAGCAGCGCTAGTCCAGCCAGCGTCAGGGCAAGGGTTATCAGCACGATTCGCAGCCATTGCCTTCCATGCGGGCAAGGCTAAGCCCGCAGGCAGCCCCAGAACAACCCGGAAAGCGCGGCTTTCTTACAACATTGCCAAAGGGCGCTTGCGCCGGGGCGGCGGAAAGGCGGCATCAAGTTCCGCGATATCCTCGGCACCAAGCGAAATCTCCCGCGCGGCGGCGTTTTCCCGCACATGGGCAAGCTTGGCAGCCTTGGGGATGCTGACCACGCCAGGCTGGCGCAGCGTCCAGGCAATGGCAATTTGCGCGGGGCTTTTGCCATGCCGCGACGCGACGCTGACCAGCCCAGGATTGCGTAGCATCCGCCCACCCTGCCCCACCGGCGAATAAGCCATCACCGGCATGGCGCGCCCAGCGCAGAAGGGCAGCAAATCAAACTCAATGCCGCGATGTTCCAGGCTGTAGAGCACCTGATCCGCCGCGCAATCGGCAAGTGCCGCACCCAATTCTTCCAGATCATCCTGATCCAAATTGGAAACACCCCAGCGCCGGATTTTGCCCGCGCCCCGCAGCGCTTCAAACCCCGCCACGGTTTCCGCGAGCGGCACGGAACCGCGCCAATGCAGCAAGTAAAGGTCTATCGTTTCAATCCGCATCCGCTTCAGGCTGCGTTCACAGGCCGCCACCACACCGCGGCGCGACGCATTATGCGGATAGACCTTGGAGACGATGAAAACCCCATCGCGCCGGCCGGCAATGGCATCACCCACCACTTCTTCAGCGCCGCCTTCGCCATACATCTCAGCCGTGTCAATCAAGGACACGCCAAGATCGAGCCCCGCGCGCAGCGCATCGGCTTCCGCCGCGCGCCGCGTTCGATCCTCACCCATGCCCCAGGTCCCTTGCCCGAGGCGTGGAATGGTGAAAGCGGGCGCCATTTCAGGGAATGGTATAGCCGCGTGCCTTGCCGATGCTGTCATTCCAGACGCGCGCACAATCCGCCCAAACGCGGTTGCAGCTATCGCGGAAGCTCGGCAGCACAACCGCGGTCACGGCTTCGCGCACGCGGCGTTCGTCTTCAGCCGGGGGGGTTACAACCTGGACATTGAATTTGCGCGTGGTGCAGGCATCCTGGCCCTGGAAGCAGGCGAAGGCTTCGTCACTCGCGCGGCGGGCCAAATCCCACATCTGCTTTTCCAGATCAGCAAAGGCGCGCGTCAGCGCCGCCTGCTGTTCCGGGCTGAAGCGCCGCCATGCCGCGAGCGAGATGAAATGCCCCTGCACACCGGAAGCAAGCGACACCGGCAGGATGGTGCGGATCACTTCACCCCAATTCGCGGTATAGGCTGATGTGGCGGAGGTGATGCCGCATTCCACCGTGCCGCGCTGCAACGCCTGATAGGTTTCAGAAAGTTGCAAGGTCACCGGCGTGGCGCCCAAGGATTGCAGCAGCGCCGACATGGTCGGTGTATAGGACCGCACCTTCAAGCCCCGCAGATCGCCCATGGAAGCCACCGGGCGATTGCAGAAAAACATCTGCGCGCCAAAGGGCCACAGCGTCATCACCTTGGCGTTGAAGCGTTCCTGTAAGCGCCGATCGAGCGCTTCCCGCCCGCCAGCAATGGCCTGCTGCGTTTCTTCCAAAGTGGTGGAAACGCCCATGAGGTCGAGCGAATCAATAAAAGGCTCATCACGCGCAGTCTGGCCGATCAGCACGCTCATCACATCAAACGTGCCATTACGCAGATGGCGTAGCGCATCCGGGGCGGCAGCACCCACCTGGTCCATCGGGTTGAAGGTGACGGCCAGGTTGATGCCGGTTGCCTGCCCCAGGCCATTGAAGAAGGGCCGTTCAATGCCTTCCGTATGGCGGGAATTGGACGTGAAATGCCCCGCGACGCGAAGCTGGATCGGGCTTTGCGCGAAAGCGGGCGCGGCGGCCAGAATGGCGCCAAGGGCAGCCCCCAAAAGGGATGGGCGGAAGGGCATAGGTCAAACTCCCAGACAGAAAGGCATGGTTCTTGCGATTTCGGTTCGGATGGCGCTTGGGCGGGAAGCGGTTTTGCCAGGCCATGGGCTTTGTGCAACACCGCGCCACTTGGGCACCCTCAACGCCTCGCTAAGCCCTATTTGCTGTCAAACACAAGGTCCCCTTTTGCATGACCATGAAAGACCCCAACCCAGTCAGCCGCTTTTTCGCGCCGCCTGCCCGATTTCTCGCCATTCTGTCCGGCTGGTGGCTGATTGCGCTGTCTTTCCTGACGGTGGCGGAAATCCTGTTGCGCAAGTTTTTTTCCATATCGCTGCAAGGGGTGGATGAAATCGGCGGCTATACCACGGCCATAGTCTCGGCTTTTGGCTTTGCCTGTGCGCTGACGGTCAAGGGGCATACCAGGGTGGATTTTCTGTTGGGGCGCATGCCAGCGCTACTGCGCGCCGTGCTGAATGCGCTGGCTTATGCGCTTTTGGCCGGCATGGCGATTTACGGCGCCTGGCGCGGCTGGGCCGTATTGCAGGAAAGCATTGAATTCCAGGCCCATGCCAATTCGCCGCTGCAAACACCGCTTTGGTTGCCGCAGGGCGCCTGGATGATTGGGCTTTTGCTGTTTGCGCTTTGCGCCGGCGCCATGGTCGCCCATGCCTTTTGGCTGCTGCTGTCAGACCGTGCGCGGCTCAATCTATTCTACGGGCCGCTCACCTTGGATGAAGAAATTGAAGCCGAAATGGGCACTATTCTGGAACGTGAGGGCAAGCAGCCATGATCGGTATTACCGAAGCTAGCATCGGCTTTCTGCTGCTGATCGCCTTCCTGTTTTTGGGCCTGCATGTGGCGGTGGCGATGTTCTTGATCGCGCTGCTAGGCGCGGCGCTTTATCTTGGCCCGCCCTTGGTCGCGGCTTTCGGCACGCAGCTTTGGGGGGCGATGGAAGATTACGTGCTGCTTTCCATCCCGCTTTACATTTTGCTCGGTGAAATCCTGGTGCGATCTGGTTCAACCGATAGGCTCTATCGGTCCTTGGCGGATTGGTTGAATTTTCTGCCGGGCGGCTTGTTGCACACGAATATCGGTGCCTCGGCGGTATTTTCCGCTGTCTCCGGGTCTTCTGTTGCCACGGCTGCGACGATTTCAAC
>CAIMVB010000150.1 GCA_903844785.1 uncultured Rhodospirillales bacterium
CCCGTTTCGCGAAAATCTGCGCCAGCTTTTCACCACGCGTGACGTCAGTTGGGACCGGCGCGACCCCATGCCTTTTTTGACAATGACGGCAACGTCATGGCCCATCATCCGCATGGCCATGGCGCGCGGCGTGCCCTTTGGCGAAGTCGCCACCCGTGATGTGGGATGGTATGATTAACGAAAAGCGCGCGGCACCCTGAAGGGCAGCATCAGCGCCTGCACCGCCAGATTGTCGAACCGGTTCAGCGCCAGGCTTTCATGCACGGCAATCGCGTTTTGCCCCAGCAATCGCGTGCGGATTTCGGATCGCGTATAAAACGGCGCATCCACCAGGGCGCGCACTAATTCTGCCTTGCCATCTTCGGATCGCGTGGGCCGCGCCACGCGCCACAGGCCGGGGGGCATGATGGCGGGAGCGGGCAGGGGCATATCCGCAACCTCACCAGCACGGTTCACCTGAAGTGCCAGGGATTGCGCAGAACCATCGCGGCGTGATGCGTTATACAAAATGGCAGTTGCTTCTGGCATCGGCGCGCGGCACCAATCCCAGAACAGGAAATCCTCCTCCAGCGGCGCGGTGCCGGTATTGGTGTCAAAATACGAAAAGCCGGACCAACTGAGCGCAGGATTATCAAACGCAACTTCCACGCGCGAACGCGGCGCAATGGGCTGCCAATGATGCCGCCCCGCACCATCCAACCGGAAGGCCCTATGCGAAAGAGCTTCTGGATAAAGCGTCACGCGCCCGCGCAGCTTGCCTGGAACGGGGGCGGTGACCTCCGCAAGCTCAACCACCAGCTTGGTGCCATCCCAGCGCATGGCACTCGGCCCGATCTGCAAAAAATCCGCGCCGCGCCGTAGCGCCCCGCGCGGCCGATCCGTCATCGCCCAACGCGCTGGCTTGCCGTAAAGCGCCACATGCATGCAGCAATGGTTCAGCGGATCACCACCACCGCCGCGCCGCGCAAAGGCATACCAGGGGGAAAACACAGTGCCCAAAAAGGCGATAATTGTAATGCCATGCGCCCCATCATCGGAAAGCGCATCCAGATACCACCAACGGTAACCACGATTCGCCACGGGCAAGGTGAAATCCAGCCCTGTGGCTTCCAAGGATGCTGTCATGAAAAAGGCCGCGTCATCACGCGGCCATTTCCACCTGCATTGCGCTCTGGGTCAAGCCGGGCGATGCGCGCCGCCCGACACGGACGCTCAGGCCTTGCCCTTATAGACCTCAATCATCTGGCCGAGCAGTTTCAGCGCCTCATCCTTCGGGCGCTGGAAGGCGTTGCGGCCAACGATGGACCCATTGCCGCCACCGGCATGAATGGCGCGCGCTTCGGCCAGCAGCGCATCCGTGCCCTTCGCCTCTCCGCCTGAGAACACCACCAGCCTGCGCCCATTGAAGCAAGCCTGCACCACATGGCTGATGCGCTTGGCCAGGTCGCTGCCATCAATCTTGCGCTCAATATAGACCTTCTTCGCCGCATCCAGGCTCAGCACATCCGTGGGCGGCTTCACCTTGATGATATGCGCGCCCATCAGGGCCGCCATGTGTGCGGCATAGGCGCAGATGTCGAAGGCGGTTTCGCCATTCTTGTCCAGCATCGGCCCGCGCGGATAAGACCACACCACCACCGCAAGCCCAGCCGCCTTCGCTTCTTCCGCCAATTCACGGAGTTCTTCCATCATCTCAAACTGGTATTCGGATGAAGGGTAGATGGTGAAGCCAATCGCTGAACAACCAAGGCGCAGCGCATCGGCATCACTGCCCGTCACCGCCTGATCCTTCGTGGTGGAAAGGCTATTGGATGAATTGACCTTCAGGATGGTCGGGATGGCACCGGCGAAAGAGGCGGCGCCGGCTTCAATCATGCCAAGCGGCGCGGCATAGG
>CAIMVB010000151.1 GCA_903844785.1 uncultured Rhodospirillales bacterium
CAATGGTTTCAAACGCCGCGTGGGTTTGGCGCAAGCGCTGCTGCATGACCCGCCCGTGCTGGTGCTGGATGTACCAACCGATGGTCTGGACCCGAGCCAGTAGCATGAGGTGCGGGAATTGTTCCGCCGCATGGCTTCCGAAAAGGCGATTGTGATTTCAACGCATATCCTGGAAGAAGTGGATGCGGTCTGCACCCGCGCTATCATCATCGCGCGCGGCAAGGTGCTGGCCGATGCCACACCGAAACAGCTTGAAGCGCCCGGCAAAACCCTGGAACAGGTCTTCCGCGATTTAACCCTGAAGCAGGAGGCCGCCTGATGCGCGCTGCCCTGCTTGTCGCCCGCCGGGAATTGGCCGGCTATTTCGCAACCCCTGTCGCTTACGTCTTCATCGTGATTTTCCTGATGATGGCGGGCGCCATGACCTTCAGCCTGGGTGGGTTTTTCGGGCGCGGCCAGGCGGATCTTGGCCCGTTTTTCGGCTTTGTGCCTTGGCTGTTCCTGTTTCTGGTGCCGGCACTCACCATGCGGCTTTGGGCGGAAGAACGCCGGCTTGGCACGATTGAATTGCTGCTGACGCTCCCCATGGCGCAATGGCAAGCGGTGCTGGGCAAATTCCTGGCAGCCTGGGCATTTTGCGCCATTGCCTTGGCGCTGACCTTCCCGCTGGTGATTACCGTGAATTTTCTGGGTCGGCCCGATAATGGCGTGGTTGCTGCCGGCTATGGCGCCTGCCTGCTGATGGCGGGTGCCTATCTGGCCATTGGTTCCGCCATGTCGGCCATGACCAAGAACCAGGTGATTGCCTTCGTTCTGGCGGTGGCTGTGTGTTTCCTGTTTGCGGTGGCCGGCAGCGCCCTGGTGACGGATTTCCTGAGTCAACGCATCCCCGCCTTGGCCGAGATTGCGCGCGCAGTGTCGCTCACGGAACGCTTCAATGGCCTGACGCGCGGCGTGATTGCGCTGCGCGATGCGGTGTTCTTTGCCTCCTTCATTGGCTTCTGGCTTTTCGTGAATGCGGTGGTTCTGGACCACCGGAAGGCGGATTGAGACAATGGCTGAACAGCATAAATCACAGCCCCCCAAGGCGGGTTCGCGCCGGGTTTGGTCATCCGCGCTTGGTGTGGTGGCGGCGTTAGCACTCGCCATCGGCGTCAATATGCTGGTGGAACGCTTCGCACCCCGCGCGCGACTCGATCTCACGGCACAAAAACTCTACACGCTTTCCGATGGCACGCGCAGCGTGCTGTCTGGCCTGCAAGACCCGGTGACGTTGCGGTTATTCTATTCGCGCAAGCTCGGCACCGCCATTCCCGCCTTCGGGGCCTATGCCGAACGCGTGCGCGCGATGCTGGATGAATATGTCGCGGTCTCGGGCGGCAAGCTGCGGCTTGAAGTGCTAGACCCTGAGCCCTTCAGCGAAACCGAAGACCGCGCGCTGGCTTTCGGCCTGCAAGGCGTGCCCGTGGATCAATCGGGTGAGCAGGTTTATTTCGGCCTGGTTGGCGCGAATTTGCTGGATGATGAACGCAATATTCCCTTCTTCCAGCCAGACCGAGAGCGCTTTCTGGAATTTGACCTGACGCGCTTGGTCTATGAGCTTTCCAACCCGCGCCGCCCAGTGATTGGCGTGATGTCGGCCTTACCGCTGAATGGCGACCCGCGCGCGATGATGATGCGCCAGGCCGCCGCCGGGCAGCCCTATGCGGTGATGAATAGCCTGAGGCAATTCTTCACGCTGCGTGATGTGGCGCTTGATGCGCAGGTGATTGAAAGCGACATCCAGGTAATGATCCTGGCGCATCCGCAAGGGCTTTCGGATGCAGCGCAATATGCCGTGGATCAATTCGTGCTGCGTGGCGGCAAGCTGATTTTATTGATTGACCCGCATTCCGAAGGCCAGGCATCGCGCCCCGGGCCGGGGGGACGCCCGCCGGCCAATACCGCATCCAGCCTGGAACGCCTGACTAATGCCTGGGGCATTGAAGCGCCTTCGGATAAGGTGGTGCTGGATTTGCGCGGCGCCTGGCGTGTGCGCGCCAACCCGCAAGACCGTGTGCAGGCGGTGGATTATGTTGCCTGGTTCAATACGCAGGGTGATTCCATCGCGCAGGGTGAAGTGGCAACGGCGCAGCTTAATCAGGTGACTTTTGCCTCAGCGGGCTTCTTGCGGCGCAAGGATGGGGCGCGGGTGGAATTCACGCCGCTCATCACCTCAAGCCCGCGCAGCATGGAAGTGGATGCAGCGAAGGTTCGAGAAAACCCGAATCCAACGCAAGTGCTGGCGGATTTCCGGCCCGATGGGCAGGCGCGCGTGATCGCGGCCAGGCTGCGCGGCGAAGTGGCAACCGCCTTTCCTGATGGTGCGCCGCCAGTGCAGCAAGGCGCGGAACGCCCGGCAGATTTCCCGGCGCATCGTGCGCGGAGTGAAGGGGCGGCCAATATTATCGTGATCCATGATGCGGATGTGCTGGAAGATCGCTTCTGGGTGCGCGTGCAGGATTTCTTTGGCCAGCAGGTGGCAACGCCCTTCAGCGATAATGGTGCGCTGATCGCGAATTTGGTGGATACCATGGCGGGCGGTGACGCGCTGATTTCGCTGCGTTCGCGCGGGGAATCGCTCCGCCCGTTTGAGGTGGTGGATGATATCCGCCGCGATGCGGAAGCGCGCTTCCGCCAGACGGAACGTGAATTGACGCAGCGCCTGGAAGCGACCGAAAAGCGCCTGCGTGAATTGCGCCAAGGCCCGCAGGGCGGGGCTGAGCGCGGCCAGACCAATGCCGTGATCAGCGCCGAACAGCGTGCGGAAATTGACAGCGCGCGGGAAGAAATTCTGCGTACGCGCCAGCAACTGCGCGCCGTGCAGCTTGATTTGCGCCGCGATATTGAAGGGTTAGAGACTACCCTACGTATTCTGAACATCGCCGCCGTGCCTGTATTGCTGACGATCCTGGCGTTGGTCATGGGTGTTGCGCGCGCGCGCCGCCGCGCGGCGGCCCGGCACTGAGGGGGCAGGCAGTATGCAAAGACGTTCCCTGATTTTACTCGGCGGCGCCGCAGTGATTGCCATGGCGGGCGCATTGCTGATCAAACCACCGGCGCCACCTGCACCACCAGCGGGTACCGGCGGGCTTGCCTTTGCCGGCTTGGCGCAGCGCCTTGGCAATGCCGCGCGGATTGAAGTGCGCCGGCATGATGGCGCGCTTGAAATCATCCGTCGCGGTGATGTTTGGGTATTGCCGGCCAAGGGTGATTACCCGATCCGGCAAGAAAAACTCCGTGAATTGCTGACCGGCCTCACGGAATTGCGCCTGATGGAACCGCGTACCGGCAATCCCGAAATGTTCGATCGGCTTGGCCTGGAAGACCCGATGAAGGAAGGCGCCACTTCCACCCTGCTGCGTGTGGTGGATGCGCAAGGCAGCGCTTTGGTGGAATTGGTGATCGGGCGGCGGCGCGTGCGCACACAAGGCAATGTGCCGGAAAGCGCTTATGTGCGGCGGCCCAATGAAAACCAGGCCTGGCTCGCGGAAGGGCGCATTCCGGTAGATGCCGATCCGCAGCTTTGGCTTGACCGAGACATCGCCAATCTGCCGCGTGAACGCGTGCAGCGTGTTGTCATTGCGCGCAGCGGCGAAGAAGCTTTGGTGCTGACCCATACCGGCCAGCCGGACGGCAAGCTTGCCATCACCACGCCGGCCGAGGCACCGCCCGCCGATGATGTCAGCCTGGATGAGGTGACGCGCAGCTTTGAATTCCTCACCTTCCTCGATGTTCGCCGCGAAGCCGATGCACCGGGTGAAGCGCTGGGGGAAGCGCGGTTTGAGATGACCGATCGCCTGGTGATCATCGCCCGCCCGCGTAAGCAGGGTGAAGAAATCTGGGTAACGCTGGCCGCCGAAGGTGATGATGAAGCGGCACGCTTGAATGCGCGTTGGCGCGGCTGGGTCTATCAAACCGGGCAATGGAAGGAAAAAGCCTTCATCCCCCGGCTTGAGGATTTGCGCCGCCAGGAAGAAGCCCCGGCCACGCCCGCCGAACCGCCGATTACACCCCGGTGAGCAACGCGCCGCGCGAATATCCTGACCGTCCCTGGGTCGGCATTGGCTGTATCGTGTTTCGGGAAGAAGCGGTGCTGCTGGTGCGCCGCGGCAAGCCGCCGCGCATCGGCCAATGGTCTTTGCCCGGTGGTGCGCAGCATGTTGGCGAAAAGGCCGAAGAAGCCGCGCGGCGCGAATTGCGTGAAGAAACCAGTATTGAAGTTGGTCCGCTTGCGCTGGCTTATGTTTTCGATGCCATCAACCAGGATGAGGATGGCCGCGCGCGCTACCACTACACCATCATTGATTTCGCCGCCCATTGGTTGGATGGCGAAGCCTGCGCCGGCGATGATGTGAGTGAAGTCGCCTGGGCGCTGCCGCATGAACTTGAAGCCTATGAATTGACCGAAGCGGCGCATGAGGCGATTGCGGCGGCGCGGATCGCGCTCGGCTTGCTCTAAAATCCTTGCTTTGCGGCGGCGCGCGCAGGCAGGATGCTTGCGCAACGCCAGACAGGATGAGAGCCATGTTGACGCGCCGCTTAGCCCTTGCCGCCACTGCGGCCCTGGCTGCACCAGCCATTCACGCCCAACCCATTGCGGGCGGGCGTCCGGTGCGCGTGATTGTGCCCTTCCCGCCCGGCGGGGCGGTGGATATCACCAGCCGCTTGCTCGCGGATAAGCTCGGGCCCGTGCTGGGCCAGCCTGTTGTGGTGGAAAACCGCGCCGGCGCTGGTGGCCTGATTGGCGCTGATGCCATCACCAAGGGTGATCGGGATGGCAGCGTGATTGGCCTTTTGGGTGTGACGGTTTTTTGCGCCCTGCCGCATATGCATAGCCGCATGCCCTTTGACCCCATCAAGGATCTGGCCCCCATCAGCCAATTGACCGATGGCGCGCTGCTGTGCGTGGTGAATGCTGAAACCGCACGCCGGCATGGCTGGGGTGATTTTCGTGATCTTATCCGCTGGTCTCGCGCCCATCCGGATGAGGTGCGCATGGGTTCATCCGGCACCGGGACCACCTCACACCTTAATATCGCGGCGGTAAATCGCTTTGCCGATGCGAAGATCTTGCACGTGCCTTATCGCGGCGGCGGCCCTGCCATCAATGATTTGTTGAGCGGCACGATCGACATGATGTTCGATGTCATGCCGGCGCTGATGCCCCATGTGGAGAGCGGAAAATTCAAGGCGCTGGCGGTTTCCAGCGCAGAGCCACTGGCAATCCTGCCGCAGATACCCGGCATGAAATCCTTCGCTGATCTTGGGCTTGGCAAGCTTGATGTGGTTACCTGGAATGCGGTCGCGACCGCGGGTGGTACGCCAGCGCCCGTGATCCAGCGTCTGTTTGACGCCATCCGCACTGTCAGTCAGCAGCCGGATTTCGTCGCGCGCATGCGCCCGCTTGGCTATGGCACGGTGGTGAGTGACAGCCCGGCGGCGGTGGCGAAACTCATTCAGGATGAAGCGCCACGCTGGCGCGAATTGGTGGAAATTTCCGGCGCGCGGGTGGATTGAAGCGGCTTTGGCGGCTTCAATGCCGCCGCCAGCTTTCCTGCTTACGATAGAGGGTGGATGGGCTGATGCCCAGAAACGCCGCCGCCTTGGCGATATTGCCCCCGCAGAGGCGCACGGCTTCTTCAATCGCCTCACGCTCAGTCTCGGCCAAGGGGCGGATTCGCTTGGTGGATTCAACGGCGCGCGGCGCCAAGGGCACAACCGGTTCCGGAGCGGTTACCGGCGCTGGCAAGGCAGGCGCAGCCTCGGGCTTCGCCGCAGCTTCACGTACCGTGGCCGGCAGCATGGCCGCAGTTACCACCTCACTATCATGCAGCACCACTGCAGTACGAATGGCGTTTTCCAATTCGCGCACATTGCCGGGCCAAGCATGGCGCATCAGTGTCGCACGCGCTTCGGCGTCAAAACGCTGGAAGCGCTTGCCTTCCTCGGCCGCGCTTTTGCCCAGGAACGCCTCGGCCAAGGCCAGCACATCATCACCGCGATCACGCAAGGGTGGTAATTGCACCGGGATCACATGCAGGCGGTAATATAAATCCTCACGGAACCGCCCGGCGCGCACTTCCTCCAAAGGGTCACGATTGGTGGCGCAGACAAAGCGCACATCCGTCTGCATCATCTTGCCGCTGCCCACGGGCTGGAAGGTCCCGGTCTGGATGAAGCGCAGCAGCTTGCCTTGCAGCGCCAAATCCATTTCGCAAATCTCATCCAGGAATAGCGTACCGCCATCCGCCGCGCGCGCTGCGCCGATGCGGTCCGCCACCGCGCCGGTAAAGGCGCCGCGCACATGGCCGAAGATTTCGCTTTCAATCAAATCCTTGGGGATCGCGGCGCAATTGATGGCGATGAAGGGGCCTCCCTTGCGCGGGGAAATCCCATGCACAGCCTCCGCGGCCAATTCCTTGCCAGTGCCGCTTTCCCCGGTCACAAACACGGTCGCGCGCGATGCCGCGGCATTTTCCAGAATGCGATACACTGCCTGCATGGTGGGTGCGGCGCCAATGAAGCCGGCAAAGCCTTGGCGCGGCGCACCCGCTGCCAGCACCGCGACCTGCCGGCGAAGCGCGGCGCGCTCCATCACATTGGCAACCGTCACGGTCAGCCGTTCCGGCGCGAAGGGCTTTACCAGAAAATCCGATGCGCCCGCCTGCATCGCTTCTACCGCCAGCGTCACCGAACCATGCGCCGTCATCACCACCACGGGCAAATCAGGATCGCGCCCGCGCAATTCGCGCAGCACGGAAAGCCCATCTCCATCCGGCAGGCGCAAATCCAACAACACGCCATCGGGCATCAATTGATCGGCGAATTTCAGCGCATCGGCAATGCAATGCGCGTGGCGAATCTCATAAGGCCCGGCGCGCAAATATTCCTGATAGACAGTGGCTAATGAGGGCGAATCCTCCACCAGCAAAATCTGGTGATGCAGTGGTGCGTCAGCCACGAGCGCGCATCCAACCGAACCCGGTCAAGGCCGCACCCAAAACCGCCGGCGCCACAAAGGCCGGCGCTTCCAGAACGGGCAGTAGCACATCATCCCACAACATGGGCAGAAGATAGCGCTGAACCCCGGCTTGCACCAAACTCAGCAATCCGGAATCGAGCCGAAACAGCAGCGCGCCCAGCGGATCGGTGCCGAACATCACAAAAAGCCCCGCCGCCATCAGCAGCAACACCAAGCCGATCAGGCGCATGGAACGCTCACGCCCAAAGTCGTTCGCCCTGCAAACCCGTGTAGAGATCGGCAACGAAATCACCATAGCCATTGAAAATCTGGGTCGGCACGCTTTCCCCCGTGCCAAGCATGCGTTCCTGCGCCTGGCTCCAGCGCGGATGCGGCACGGCGGGGTTCACATTGGCCCAGAAGCCATATTCCTGCGACTGCAGCTTTTCCCAGAAGGAAACTGGGCGCTGATCGGTCAGCCTGATTGTCACAATGCTCTTGCCCGCCTTGAAGCCGTATTTCCAAGGCTGGTGGAAACGGATCGGCCCGCCATTTTGCGGCGGCAGTAGCTTGCCATAGGCGCCAACAACCATGAAGGAAAGCTCATTGGCGGCCTCCGCAATGGTGCAGCCTTCCGTATAGGGCCAGGGATACCAAGTCTGCCTCAGGCCGGGCATGACACTCGGCAGGGTCGCGGTCTGAAACACCACATAGCGCGCCGAAGATAGCGGCTTCACTTCGGCCAGCAGGGCTGAAAGTGGAAAGCCGGTCCAGGGCACCACCATGGCCCAGGCTTCGACGCAGCGCAGGCGATAGACGCGTTCTTCCAGCGGCATACGGGCCAGCAAATCTTCAATGCCGTAGTCGCGCGGCGCTTCCACCATGCCTTCCACCTTCACCGTCCAGGGGCGCATGGGCATGCGCTGTGCCGTTGGACTGATGGTCTTGTGGCTGCCGAATTCGTAGAAATTGTTATAGGTGGTGACTTCTCGTTCAGCAGTGATGGCGCGGCCCGGCACATAACGCGTATTGCGCATGGCGGGCAGCAGGCCGGCCTGCTGCGCCATGGCGGGGCCAGCGGCCAACATCCCAGCGCCAAGCGCCATAGCTTGGCGGCGGTTGAATACCAGCGCTTCCGGCGTCACGCGGCTTTCGGGCAAATTCCAGGGTCGGCTTTTCAGGATATGCATGGCGGGGAGCCTTTCTTTATCCCGATAAAGGCGCGGCACTCGTGAAGGTCAAGCTTGACCAGCAGCACAAAGAGGGCAGTCGCCCTGCCTCCTGAGTGGGGAAAGCTAGACATGGGCGCGAAGCTTCTCCGGTAACCAGAAATTTCGATCCTTCGCGCCCTTTGGAATGAGTCGCCCTACATGTTCCTTACCATTCAGAATGCGCTGAATGATGGGATGTTCCGGATTATTTCTGCCGAGGGTATTCGGGCCATAAAAATGCCCGAAACCACCGCTGTCTGGGATACCGAACCGCATGGACATAGCGACAATTATCGAAGCGGAATTTTCAAAAGCAAAATCTCCAAAGTGGCAATTGGTGCTCCACAGGACCCCGTAGCCTGGCCCGTTGCCCGTGATCGCCGCTCGCACGTTAGCTTCGCACCGCTGAACCCAGTAAGGCCAATTAACAACCTCATGACCAGTTAATTCTTCAACTATCTTCTTTTTACTGAACGGATCTTGCTTCGGCGGGCCGTATCGACCAACCGAGAAATGGGAAGGACCATCAAACTCGATGAATTTTTTAATACCGTTCACTTCGATGGCTAAGTCCATCTTGAATCGTTTCACAGGTTCTTGTCGCGTTATGACAGCATCAGGAAATGCTCTTTTCACCAGTCTATGCAATATTAATTCATCAAAGCTCATTCCTTTGCCAAATCCCAACGGATCATTTGCGTACCAAAAATGATGAATGGTCCGTTCATCATAAACGGTCTCACCATCAATTATACGGCTCGCCAAACCAATGAGGATTTCCTCGGGCAGGCCGAGTATCAGAAGCAAATCTTTCTTCGAAATAAATGACCCGACACGCCGGTCACTGTCGGAAAGATCAAAAACACCTTCTGCGTTTCCGAGCATTTTATTCGCCCTCACTGCTAATCAGCCGATGCGTGACGATCACGAAGTAACACACCACCAACGATGGAGGCACCCTTTTTTAGTCTCAAAATCGGCGAGCAAGGTTTCAGATCCCTCTCGGTCTTTTGGGGACCCCACTCTTTTTATAGACGCGTTCAATGCCCAGGCCTCGGCAAAACCACGCTGGGTGGCTGACCGGGCGCTGTACGCACCCGAAATAGCCGATAAGCCTCAGCCTCCTGCCCCCCACGCGCTCGGATCAATCGGCCGGCTTCGCCTTCAATCGGCACCGCGCCGGGCCAAAGCGGCGGCCCCTCGCCACGTCTTTCGCTGCGGATCAGTAGGCCTTGGGCAGGGGCGGGCGGGCTGGGCAGGGTGAAGAAGCGCCAGCGCGGGTCCATCGCCACCACCTTCATCTCGCGCGGCAGGCGAAAGGCCATGCCAGAAGCCAGGCCATATTCCTCGGCGGCGATGAAGGCGGCACCTTCACGCGCGGCGGCCCGCGCCACATCAGCCGCCAGCCCATCCCAACCACCAAGCCGGGCGAGTGTTGGGTCCTGCCGACGCGGCAGGGGCAAGGGCGCGGCGGTGGCTTGCAGATAGGCCGCGCCCGCCATGGCAAAGCCCAGCACCAATGCAGGGATGCGGAGCCGCAGCCAGCCCGCGGGCAGCAGCGCGGCGGCGGCGATGGCGGCACTCGGGTACAGGATCGCCGGCCAATTCCCCTGCACCCGGCTGCCCAAAGCCTGCCAGAGGAAAATCGCCGCGCCAGGCAGGATCAGCGCCAGCAGCAGC